>JALNWB010000146.1 GCA_023231105.1 Ignavibacteriaceae bacterium
AGAAGAAAAAGAGAAAATTAATTTTTTTTTCTTTGCCAAATTTACTAAATCTGTAACGTGTTTTATAGTTTTTTAGTTCTTCACCCAATAAAAATAATTCGAGGTTGAGATGCTCGCTATTCAGAAGAAACTTACAAATTCATTTTATGCAATTCTGGCTCTACCCGCTACAGCCGTAGGCTTTGCTCTTTCCACGCAAATAGCTGCGCTAAGTTGGATACTAAGTAAAAAGTTCGGGCTGAACATTCACGAAGTTACCTTCGTTTGGTTAGCAGGTCCTTTAGCCGGAATATTCGGGCAAGTTATTGTTGGAATGATTAGCGATAATGTATGGTTCTTAGGAGGCAGAAGAAGACCATTCATTATGGTTGGAGGAATTGTAGGCGCTTTAATGTTCTTGGCGCTGCCTCAAATTGGAGTGATCTCTCAAGCAACCGGAATTACAAGCATTATTCTTATTGCCTCTGTAATCGCACTGCTTTTGGATTTATCCGTAAACGTTACATTCAACCCGGCGAGAAGCATAATTGCAGACTTAACACCGGAAGGGAAGAAAAGAACAACCGGCTATGTGTGGATGCAAGTAATTTCCGGTACATTTGGCGTATTGGCTTACTTCCTTTCTATGGTTTATGGAAACGAAACTCTCTTACTGATTGCGGCAATCTTCGTGTTCTGTTGTTCTGTCATTCCAATCTTGTTTATTCAAGAACCAAAAGATTTAAAAGTAAGTGAGGAAGGGAATTCCAGCTCTCACACCGTGCTGGATATTTTCAAATCAATATTCCCTTTGTATGGATTCTTAGCGTTTGGCGTATTCAGTTTGATTTTCCATTTCTATCAAAATGAATTAAGAGTAATACATAACCCGTTAATAATTGCGAGTTTAACTTATACGGTTATTATTGGATTCTGGATTATTGCAAAGGGGAAAAAGGAACCTTCCGACTCAAATGAGTTCCAGAAAATCATGTTAGCGCACACTTTTACCTGGGTGGCGTTCCAAAGTATGTTTGTTATGTCTGGCTTTTTCATTGATAAACAAATCGTTCCGAATCTTGAACTGAGTAACGTATTCGCTGATAAATTTGCGGAATTTTTAACTTCTGCAACTCAAAGTCAAGATGCAACAACCGGGAATATTGTATCTCTCGGATTCTTAATCCTCAATGCGGTTGGAGCATTATTCCCCTTTGTGCTTTCACAAATTGCAAAGAAAATTGGAAGAGTGAACACCTATACAGCCGCGTTGGCATTCAGCGCGATCGGGTATTTCTATATTGCATTTTTTGGACAGACTGAATACAGTTTTTATTTTGGAATGTTCTTAACCGGAATCGGCTGGTCTGCAGTAATATCAATTGTTTTCTCGATAATGACGGAGACAATAAACCAGGCTAAAATGGGTTTGTTTATGGGAATTTTTAACCTTGCTGTTGTGCTTCCTCAAATGATGAGCCAAGGAGTCGCTAATATAATTTCTGAAACACAGAATTATCAGCTACTTTACATTCTTTGCGGAGTATTTGTTTGCTTTTCCGTTTTCTTCTGGACATTTGTAAAAGAACCAAAATCAACAGCAACTGACGCTTTGAAAAATGTGAAATCCGGGCATTAATCAAAAAAGATAAAACTAACGTCAGTAGTCATTAAAAATAGTGTGGAGATAATTTATGTTTTCTAAAATTTCAGTAAAGATATTATTTGGTTTACTTCTTCTAAACGTTGGCTTTGCCCAAGAAATTACCGACCTGATTGAACCGGTAAAACTAACTGCCGGAGTGAGCGACACGATATTAGTGAGCGATCTGTTTTATGCTAAAAATTATGATCTAACCTTTTCAGCAAACAAGGATGTGAGTTTTTCGTTTGATAAATCTACCAAGAAACTGGTACTGCAACCGAAGAAATCCTTCAAAGGTTTTAGTTTGCTTCGGTTTTCGATTAACAATAAAAGTTATGTTATTCCGCTGATCTTGCAAAATCAGCCAAAGCAGGTTCAGAGTTTTACTTTTCGATACAAATCTGATAACAAACCCACCAAAGTTGTAGTTATTGGAAGTTTTAACAATTGGAACCGTCAAGCAAATCCTTTAGTTGAAAAGGGAAACAGCGGAATTTATGAAACCACTGTTAATCTGGAACCGGGAAATTATTTTTACAAATTCTCAGTCGATGGAAAAGATATTATCGATCCTGAAAACAAAGAAACCGTTCCAACCGGATTTGACGGCTTCAACTCCGTTTTAAGAATTACAGAAATAAGTTCAGAGAAAAGATATCTCCATATTCTTGGTAAAACCGAAAGGCTCAATGAAACAATTTTATCGTTTTATTTTGAACAAGAAGGGAAAGGAAGTAAAATATCGAAATCGAATATTTTTGCTCTATTAGATAATCAATTAGTCCCGCCGGGCGCAATAAAAATTTCCAAGAATAAAATTGATGTATCACTTTCTACAAAAGATATGAAAGGGAATCAAATCTTTCGTTTGCTGATTTCTATAGCTGGTAAAAATCCGAATATTCAGTCGATCTTTTTTACAAATGGAAAAACTTCGGGTACAAAAAATGGTTTTTCATCATGGTTTGACGGATCCATTTATTCCATAATGGTCGATCGGTTTAACGATGGTGATAAAAGTAACGACATTCCTATAAAAAGCGATTCATTAGCCTGGCAGGCAAATTATCAAGGTGGAGATTTTCAAGGAATCATAAACAAAATCGATGACGGATATTTTGATGAATTGGGAATAAATGTTATTTGGGTTTCACCGGTTTATGATAATCCCAATGTTGCTTACCGCGAGTCGCCTAAACCGTACCGCTGGTTTTCAGGTTATCATGGTTATTGGCCCGTAAATAACTTTGCCACCGAGGAAAAATTCGGCACAATGAAAAAATTGAAAGAACTTGTTACAACCGCTCATCAACACGGAATAAAAGTTTTGCTTGATGTTGTAGCGCATCATGTTCATCTTGAAAATCCGATATTTAAAGAACATCCCGATTGGTTTGGAACGTTAGATTTACCCGATGGAAGAAAAAATCTTCGCTTGTGGGATGAGTACCGTTTAACAACCTGGTTTGAACCATACATGCCTTCATTCGATTATACAAAAACTGATGCGCCCATTAAATGGATGGCACAAAACGCAATTTGGTGGTTGAAGGAAAGCGGCGCAGACGGCTTTAGACATGATGCGGTAAAACATGTTCCGAATGAATTTTGGCGCGAACTTACACGAACTTTGAAAGAAGAAATTGAAACTCCGGGAAACAAAAAAGTTTATCAAATCGGCGAGACATTTGGCAGCAATGAGCTTGTAGGATCGTACGTAAACAATGGCCAGTTAAGCGCTCAGTTTGATTTTAATTTGTCCTATTCCGCAATTCCAATTTTTTTGGAAAAAGAACGATCATTCGTTTCACTTGATTATACTTTGAAAAAATCATTTGAAGCTTTTGGTGTTCATCACATAATGGGAAACATCATGGATAGCCATGATAAAGTTAGATTTATGGCATACGCGGATAGTGCTGTTGCAAAACAAGGCGTTGACATGCGTGAGTTAGCGTGGACAAATCCTCCGACTGTCGTTCATCCTTCGAGTTATAGAAAAGCAGAATTGTTTTACGCTTTTATGTTTACCATTCCCGGTTTACCGGTTATTTATTATGGTTCTGAATTTGGAATGACCGGAGCCGATGACCCGGATAACCGCCGTTTTATGCGGTTCAACGATCAATTGAACAAATATGAAAAGCACATGCTGAATAAAACGAGTAACATTGTGAAAATGAGAAGAAATCATTCAGCGTTACGTTATGGTGATTTCCAAACCGTTGTAGCAAACGATAAAGTTTATGCTTATTTACGCTGCGATGTAAACGAAAAACTGTTAGTTGTTTTGAACAAAGACACTGAAAGACAATCAGCAACCATTCAACTTCCCTCTGTATACGGAACAACCTCACTCAAAGATATTAACAGAGAGGAGAAGATTCCGTTAAAAGGAAATTCATTTGAAATAAAGGTTGATGGAGTTGGTTGGAGAGTTTTTGAGCTAAAATAAAACGAAGAATTTATTCTTCTATTTCTTTTTCAATCCATTTTAAGGGAGAAATTACCACAACGATTTCTCCTTTTAATTCCCGCTCACCAATTTTAGAAATCAACTCTTCTGCTTTGCCGCGAAGCACTTCCTCAAATTTTTTGGTGAGTTCACGACAAATTACAATTATTCTTTCCGGCATATATTTGTTTAATTCATCCAGCAGTTTGTGGATGCGGTAAGTTGATTCATACAAAACTATCGTCCGTTCCTCAGTCGCTAAACCGGAAAGGAATTTTTGTCTTCCTTTTTTTTGCGGCGGAAATCCTTCGTAAATAAATGCATCTGTTGGTAAACCGGCGATCGAAAGGGCAGTGATAACTGCCGAAACTCCCGGAATTGGAACAATAGTAATTCCTTCTCGAATAGCAGCCGAAATCAACCTATTACCCGGATCTGAGATCGTTGGTGTCCCGGCGTCAGAAATCAAAGCGGCTTTTTGTCCGCTTCTTATTCTACCCAAAACGTATTCTATTTTATTCTCTTCGTTAAATGCGTTTAGAGAAATCAATTCTTTTTTAATTTGATAATGGTTCAAAAGATGAGAAGAAACTCGTGTGTCCTCACAAATTATAAAATCCACTTCACCAAGCGTTTCAACAGCCCGGAAAGTAATGTCTTTCAAATTTCCGATGGGAGTACTTACAATAAATAGCATTATTTTTTTACCAATTTTGCTTTGTCGCTCTTTGAAAGTTTTGAGGCGACTAAATTATATGAGTCATCAATCCATTCAAAAATTAGTTTGTCCGAAATATTTGTTGCAAGAAAAATCGTGTTCCAATGAATTTTACTCATGTGGTAACCGGGCTGCACATCATCATATTTTTCTCGTAGTTCAACAGCTTTTTCCGGATCGCATTTCAAATTAATTGAAAAAGGAGGAGTAAGATTAGCCAGGCAAAACATTTTTACCATAACTTTATATACCGGTGTATCTTCATCAAAGGGGAGTGATTCAGTCACTCCATTTTTACTTAAACAATACTCGCGAACAGTTTCTAAATCCATAATTCAGTTTTACTTAAATTCAAAAATATTATTTGATTTATCCACGTCTGGAATTTCATCAGTTCCTAACACAACTTTTATTAGTTCACCCTCGAGAGGATAATTAAACTCTTTTAAAGTTTTACCATCCTTCCAAACATTTGTACTTTCATGGAAAACTTTTGTGTTGCCATCTGCATAAATCAGTTGAATTGAAACCGGGATCGGCATCGTACCGATTCTCTTAATTTCAACTTTAACGTTTTTCTTTTTTACAAAAACCGATTTGATGCTTAAATCGGGAAAACCGAATTCAAAGAACCAGGGTTTCCAATACCAGCTTAACTCTTGGTTGAGAGCGCTGTTAAAGGAGAAATAGAAATCGTATGGAATGGGGTGCTTTCCGTGCCATCGACTAACATACTCGTGAAGTCCTTTGAGAAAAGTCTCGTTGCCGAGTGCATCTCTTAAAAATTTGTAAGCTAAACCGGGTCTTGTGTAGGCAGCCATTCTATAAGTCCCATTTCCGCGAATATCGGAGGAGGGAATTATTAACGGAAGTTCATCTTCTTTTCCGGCAATACGGCTAAAACTCTCAGCCAAATTTTTAGGTCTATCGCTTGGAGAAGGTTCGATTACCGGCATTAAATCATCCGGCAGAATTGTAGCCCAACCCTCATCCATAAAAGCATATCTTCTTTCATTTGTTCCCATAAAAAATGGAAAGTAAGTATGACCAATTTCGTGCGCGGTTAAATAAACTGTGCCACTTCTTTGTTTGGATGAACCGTCGTTTACCATCATGGGGAATTCCATTCCGCCTTGTCCGTTAAAAACCGTCATCCGTGGATAGGGGAAAGGAATTGCCGGAAAACTAAATGAATAAGATTGAATAATTTTTTTTGCTATGTCAGCAACTTCATAAAAATCATCCGACTTTTGATTATAGGCTGCCGAGATCATCGTTTTTCTCATTGTTGCAGAATCAACAACAGCGGTCACCGCATCCCATAAATAATGATCTGAATAAGAGAATGCAAAATCGGTTACATTTTTTGCCGAATAATTCCATCCATTGGTTGGTGATGATTGATTAAAATTAATTGAGTTGAGATCGTCTTTGCGAATAATATTCACAACCTGTTCGGAAGATTCAGCTTTTTGATACCTCTCTAAAGTTTTTTGGGAAAGAACATCCGCTGCATTTTGCAAAACACCCGTCGCCCAAACGCTAAATGTATTTGGGACCTCAATGGTTACATCGTAATTATTAAAATCGTTATAGAACTCCTGGCTTCCGGTGTATTGGTCATTATCCCAGCCATGCACATCGTCATAAACGGAAACTTGCGGATACCAGTAAGCAACCATCGCGGTTGTTGAATCATAAACACCCATGCGTATGTTTGAAATGGAAGGGAGTGTTACTTCCCAATCGAAACCTAAGTCAATTGAACTTTTGGGTAACAGAGGTTTTTCGAGAGAAATTCTCATCACCGTTGCATTAATTGAAACACTTTTTGCCGTATCCGGAGAAAATTCAACATCATTTAATTTTATTTTTTGAATTTTGATTCCGTCATGTAAATCTTTTTTGTTAATGCCAAATTCTCTCGGCGCCCCAAACTGAAAAATATTTTGATAAAGACGAAAAACTAAATTTTTCAATGTATCAGGACTATTATTGAAATAAGTTATTGTTTCACTTCCTTTTAGTAATTTATCTTTTGGGAAGACTTGAACGCTAATTTTATAGTCGGCGGAATTTTGCCAGTAATTTTTGCCGGGTGTCCCGTCATAATTTCGCGTTCCATTCTCATAGGCTGTTTTTACATCAAGCGGAATGTAAAGAGATGATTGCGCTTTATTTATTGAGCAATAAAAAAAAAAGAAAACACAGATAATAAAGAATGACTTCATGTAATCTCCAGTTAATTAAAAGTAGGGAATGTTAAATAGATTTTTTAATTTCTTTCTCCGCAGTTTCGAGTTTCAAAAGATTCTTTCTTTTAAATTCGTTTATTTTTTCAACGACTTGCTGAAAATTCTTTACATTTTTTAATTCGTTAATCAGATCATTAAAATGCCGCGGATCCAGTAATAATTCTTTTATTTTATTGATGAGTTCTAAAGTGTTCACCATTTTTGTTTCTTTAACAATCTGGTTTTGAGCAATGTAGAGTTCGTCATAAGAGGTTTTCATTTTTCCCAACTGATTTTTTAGTTCTTCGCGCAGCAGAGAATTTTCTATAGCGATTCCCGTGCTTACCGCCATCGCACTTAAAAATTGTGCATCATCTGTTGTAAACGATCCTTCTTTTTTATTAAGGATTTGGAAAACCCCGATTACTTCACCGTCGATATTTGACATAGGAACGCAAAGGATATTTCTTGTTTTATATCCGGTAACTTGATCAATTTTTCGATTAAACTTAGGATGAGCGTAAGGATCATCGATAATTTGATATGCATTGGTGAGAGCAACTTCGCCGGCAATCCCGGTGTCGCTAGGAATTCGAATTTCCTTTTGATGAATGCCGATACCCGATTTTGACCACAATTCCTTTTTTTGTTTATCAAGAATAAAAAGAGTTGCTCGCTCGGCGTCTAGTGAGTTTGCCGCAATTTCCACAATATGATGAAGCATTTCATCGAAATCTTTTATGCAGTTAATACTTTTAGATATTTCAAACAATACGGAAAGTCTTTTGTTTTGCGAGACGACAGAATCTACTTGTGGAACTTCTTGTTTTTCTATAATCTCTTCCACCGGTTCTTCATTTTTTTTGTGTAAAATTCCATTTACTTCGGATTGAAGTTTATCAAAGGTTAAAGGTTTTAAAATGAATCCGGCAATTTTTCTACCGAAAACGATATCTTTTGTATCGTAGAAAAAAGAGGAGACTAAAAGAATTGGAACGCCCGGGGCAGAATCACTTAACAGATCAACAAATTCAATTTCGTTTAAAACGGGATTTTGAATTTCGTTTATAACGAGATTGTACGCTCTTTCCATGAGCAATGCAAGATTGTTTTTGCTTTTTTCTTTTATAAGAATTTGGGCTTGAAACACGGAAGCAAGCGTTTGATACATTCCGGCAGATTCTCTGCTTTCCGAAAATATTAGAATTGATAGTTGCTCGCTCATATTTTACCTTTCATTTATAGAAAGTTAGAAACTTCCCAATGATTTTCAAAGTGGTTTCAAAGAAATTATTCTTCAGGGATGAAATTCTTTATTTCAAAATACGATTCATCGGGCGCTGAAGCAACTGTTATTCCGCGCTGCATCTTTGTGAATAATTCTTTTTTTGACGAGAATTCTTTTAAATAGTAGACATGAACTGAATTTCGATGTAGCACAATCCAATTCAAAGTAATTTTTATTTTTTCCAGGTCTTCATCATTCGGTATAAAATCAAGTTGGGTTGTTCGGTCAAAATAATCATCTAACGCGCGGTCAAAATTTATTTCGTCATTTGCAAAATAATCTTTAATAAAAAGCTTTCCTTCGAGTAAAAGGAAATAATCTTTTTGTCCTTCATAGCCGGTAATTTCAAAAAGAACATTTGCGCTGTTAATCGGTTCGGCAAGCAAAGAAGATTTATGAATTTGCGAAAGGACAAGTGAAATTAATTCTTTTATCTCAGCAGCTTTTTCAAAACGAAGTTGATCTGAATAGCTCTTCATTTTAGAGACCAATCGGTTTACTGCAAATTGATTTTTCCCATAAAGGAATTCGTAAACATTTTTTATCTCATCTGAATAAGACTCGCTAATATCAACCACACAGGGAGATGTGCAACGTTCAATTTCCGCAAGAAAGCATCTTCGCTTCTTTTTAAATTCCTTTTCATCGCACTCGCGAAGGAGAAAAATTTTATCAATCATATCAAGCACTTGCTGGGCAAGTTTGCGCGAAATGAACATTCCGAAATAATCGTTTCCATCAAATGAAAATTTATTTGTGAGTTCAACTTTTGGCGCTTGATGCGTGAGCGTAAATCGCAAAAAATATTTATTGTGATACTGTTTCAGCATCACATTCATTTTAGGATTTACTTTTTTTATCAACTCCGCTTCGGCAAGCAGAGCGGTTAATTCTGTTTTTGTTGTTATCGTTTTAAACTTGTGCGCTGTGGTAAGAATTTTTTTACTTTTCCGTGGAGAAGTTAGTGAGAGATACGATTTTATTCTATCGCGCAGCGATTTTGCTTTGCCGATATAAATTATTTCTTCCTTCTTATTAAAAAAGAAATAAATGCCGGGAGATTTAGGAAGAGAAAGAAACGCATCGGCAAGATTTTTCTTTAGCGGAACTTTAGGTTTTATTTGAGCAGATTGATATTGATAAGTAATAAATTCTTGAACAGTTTGAAATCCTTCCACAGCTTTCAAAATTTCAACTAAAGCGTACAATATTTTTGCCGTAACTTCCGCATCAGCATAAGCACGGTGTGCCGCTTCGTTTTTTAAATGAAGATGATTTGCAAGATTTCCCAACGAACGACTTTTGAGATTTGGGAACAT
Source organism: Ignavibacteriaceae bacterium (assembly GCA_023231105.1). Classification (GTDB taxonomy): domain Bacteria; phylum Bacteroidota; class Ignavibacteria; order Ignavibacteriales; family Ignavibacteriaceae; genus UBA1563. The sequence goes on from JALNWB010000146.1 coordinate 9,639, forward strand.
TCTTCTTGCCAAACGTAGCGTGCAAAGTTGAAGTGGCTGGTAATTCTCAACACCACAAACATGAAATTCTTTCCGTAGAAAACTTAAATCGAATTGTAAGTTGTGTCCGACTAAAACAGAATCTTCTAAAAAATCTTGTAACGGTTTTACTAAATCTTCAAAAAAAGGTGCATCGTAAACATCATCGTTTGAAATGCCGGTGAACTGCGTAATAAAAGGGGGAATTGATCTCCCGGGATTTATAAAAGAATTGTACCGATCGATCACTTTGAAATTTTTAATTTTCACCAGA
>JALNWB010000147.1 GCA_023231105.1 Ignavibacteriaceae bacterium
CGAACCTTCTTGTTCTTTCGGCATTTCAAAATCATGAAACGGGAACATGAAATTCTGTCCTTGCTCTTCTTTATTTACAGAAGCGACAACGGTAATCTGCACAATGGAAGGAGTAACTTTTTCAGCTACTTCAACAAAAGCCTGATTAAATGCGCTTGCATCGGCATTGAGATTAACAGGCGGTTTTGCTGCGCCAAGTTTAATATCAGACATATTCGGATTTGCCCAGCCGAATCCCGAAACCATTATTGCGCTAAACAATACTCCGATTGTTAAGAGAGCGGCAACACCAAAAATTTTTTTCGTTTTCATTTTTCTTTCTCGTATTTGTTTTACATTTGCAACGATTTAATTCCATTAAAACCATGAACATGAAACTTGAGAAATTTCTCAAGCGCAATAATTAATTTTTTCATTGCAGGAAGGTTATAATTTTTTAACCTCTTACCTATCTTTAGACTATAAATTTGCTCAAAAAGTTCCATTGGAACCTCTAAAAATGTATGATACAGATTTTTGCAGTCGCTGCACAGCATTCCGTGCTCATAATTGAATCCGTTTACTTTTTCTTTCTTAATCTCTTTATGACAGATTGAACATGCGGACATTTGAATTTCAAAGCCGGTTTCCTGCAAAATAAAAAGAAAATATTTTAGAAAAAGGATTTCCGGTTGTTCATCCGAAGTATCCATTAACTGCAAAATTTTTTTTGAGCCTTTGTACAAACGCTGGTTGGTTTCATTATCCACGGTAAGATATTTAAGTAATTCTATAACAGCATAGGAATATTTCATCCGTTCAAAATCATTGTGCAGATGCGAAAAGTAGAAAAGCATCTCCGCCGAACTTATCAATTGAACTTCTCGTTGCTCTTTATTATAAAGAACTAAATTGAGGATGTTCAGCGGGTCAACCACCATTCCCACTTTTGAATTTTTGCCTCTACCGCCTTTTACAATTGCAGAAATTTTCCCGAATTCCGAAGAGTAAATTGAAACGATTTTACTTGAATCACTATAATCGAGTTTTGATAAAACTATTCCTTCGGTTTTTACAATCTGACTCATTTAAAATGATAAGGAAAGGTGAATAAACCTTTTTCCGTAATAATCCCGGAGATCAATTCTGCCGGAGTAACATCAAATGAAGGATTATAACAAGGATAACTTTCAAGCGTAATTTGTTTTCCATTAATTGCAGTTATTTCTTTAGAAGAACGCAGCTCAATAGGAATTTCAGAATAATGCGAAATTGAAGTATCAATTGTTGAAGTTGGCGCTGCAATATAAAATGGAACTTCGTGAAACTTACAAAGCACCGCAAGATTGTACGTTCCTATTTTATTTGCGGCATCTCCGTTGGCGGTAATCCGATCAGCGCCGGTAATTACCAGATCAATTTTCTTTTTCAAAAAAAGCGAAGCGGCGGTTGAGTCGGTAATAATTTCAAAAGGAATTTCATTTTGCGAAAGTTCAAAAGCAGTAAGCCTTGATCCTTGCAAAAGCGGACGGGTTTCATCAGCATAAACAAAAGAGACTAAACCGTTTTCATATCCTTTTTTAATAACACTAAACGCCGTTCCACCTTCTGCGGCTAAAGCGCCTGTGTTGCAATGCGTAAGTACAACTGATTTTTTTTTGAAGATACTCATTCCGTGTTCCGCCATCTTTTTACACATCAAGGCATCATCTTGTTGAATTTCTTTCGCTTTCAGAAGAAGTTTTTCGTAAACGGTTTTTTCATCTGGTAAAGCGTCATAAACAATTTTCATTTGATTTAAAGCCCAAAAAAGATTTACCGCCGTTGGACGAGTAATTGCCAATCGATTAAATGTTACTTCAAAATTATCTTTGGAGAAATTCTTTTTCATTGCCAGGGTTAAAGCAAAAGCGGCAGCAATTCCAATTACCGGCGCGCCTCTTATTTCCAAACGCTCAATTGCTCCGGCGATGCGTTCATAATTATCGGTGGTTATGTATTCTTCAACAAAAGGAAGTTTTGTTTGATCTAAAAAAGTCAGCGAGCCGTTTTCAAATGCGAGTGCAAAATATTTATTCTTCTTCATTAAAACGTGAGATAGTTAAAAATTCTCTAAAGCGATCTTGAATACGTAAGTTGGATAATCCTTCCAATCCTTTTGTGCTGAACTGCTCAACGCAGAAAGATGCCATGGTACTGCCGTAAACAACGGCTCTTTTCAAACATTCGGGGCTTGTATCTTGACACTTATGTAAGTAACCGACAAAACCGCCTGCAAAAGAATCTCCGGCGCCGGTTGGGTCGTGGATGATTTCCAACGGATATGCAGGTGCGGAAAAAATCGTATCTTCTGTAAACAGTAACGCGCCATGCTCACCTTTTTTGATGATGAGAGCCGGAACGCCCATGTCTCTAATTGCTTTTGCAGCTTTAATCAAATTTGGTTCGTGCGCCAACAAACGGGCTTCGGAATCATTGATTATCAACACATCAATTCTTTTAAAGACTTTTACCAACTCATCTTTTTTCCCTTCGATCCAGTAGTTCATCGTGTCGCAAACTACAAAACGGGGATTATCAATTTGATCTAAAACTTTAAGCTGCAAGGTCGGATCAATGTTTCCAAGGCAGATATATTTTGATTTCTTCAAAGTATCCGGAATAATCGGATCGAATTTTTCAAATACATTTAACTCGGTTAAAAGTGTATCGCGCGTATTCAAATCATAATGATACTTCCCCGCCCATCGAAAAGTTTTTCCTCCGGGAATAATTTGAAGACCGTCGCAATTTACATCATGACTCTCAAGCATGGTAATGTAGTTTTGCGGGAAATCATCTCCGACAACGCCGACAATATGTACGGGTCCGCTAAAATAGCTTGCTGAAAGGGAAATATAAACCGCCGAACCGCCTAATGCATTTTCAACTTTATCAAAAGGGGTGGCAACATTATCCAACGCAACAGAACCAACTATTAATAAACTCAAAGTTTTCTCCTCATGTTAAAAATGGTAAACAAAAATAAGTGATAGTTACATGAAAAACACCAGCTAAATTAAAAGATTGTTATTTTATTTCAACAAAATGTATTTGTTTGTTCCTTTGGATGAGAAAGGAATAGATAATGTTTAACGACTTTTTCTGCCCGGGCCACGCAAGCATTTTCTTTGCTTTCTCTTTACTCACCCAGCGGAACTCACAGTGCTCTTTTGAAATTTTTACTTTATCATCTTCATTAACCAAACACAAAAATGCAGGAATAAAATTGATGGAATCATCTGTAAAGGAATAAAATGAATTTACATTCGGTACGACAAACAGTTTTTCAACGGATAAATTTGTTTCTTCTTTAACTTCTCGCAGAACGGTTTCATACGCTTTTTCATTCTTCTTGATTTTCCCGGTAACCATTTGCCAAAGATTTGGATAAATTTCTTCCTTTCCTCTTTTCAAAAGAAGAAATTCAATCTTCCCCTTTTTCTTTCGATAAATATGTGCTTCAATCATGTATGCGTTTAATTCCATATTAACACCTCATTATCCATTAATGTTATGCAACTCTCTTAATCATAATCGTAATCTTACTCGTTTCATTTTGCTGATGTTAACAGATTAAGAACAAGATTAAGATTAAGAAATATTTTTTAATTCTTGTACTTTTTCAAATTAAAAAAATGCTCGCACTTCCACCCGTGCAGTGTGAATAATTTTCCCGCCTCCTAATTTTCTTCCATCATAATTTGCGGTTGAAAGTAAATTTGTGCCGAAGCGGTAATCGAAAAACAAACGCCAAAAATAATTTTTCCCGACAACATTTCCTGCGGTTAATTCAAACGGTAGATAGTTTTCAATCGTATTTGTTGTTAATTCGTTTCGTTCAATTTCTAAACGTAATCTTCCGTAACCGGAGAAAGAAATATTAACACGAACTGCTTGCCCGTTAGTAAATATTTCCGTTGGTTTTATTGGATAATAATCCGTACTCTTTGATGATTTGATTTTGAAACCAACTTCAATATTACGCTCAGGGCGGTAAGAGAAATCTGTTGTAATTCCATTGCTTTCAATTGCGCGGCTTCTGTTTGAAGAAGTTCCGGCAAACAGATTATCAATTTTGTTTTCCAAATCTGTCTGGTTTCCAATTTCTTGAAGAAGTTTAAATTTGATGCGCAGGCTTCTTTCTTTTGCAAATCCTTTTTCTGCTCCTCCGCTAAATTGGTTTAGACTTCTTCTTTGCGAGTAACGAAACCGGAATGATAGTTCCGAACTATTTTCAAATACAAAAAAATCTTGTTGAAAATATTGTGAACCGCGAATCGTATTTTTTTCATTTAAGTAAGAAGAAAGTTTCAGCAGATAAATTTTCTTCAAATCCGTTTCCTGACTGTTCTCCTCAATCCGTCCGTATGTTTCGGAAGAGAGCGCTTTGACCACAGTCCCCATAAAATTATTTGATGAATAAATATTTTCAAAATTCAATTTCAATCTTGCGGACGTTTTTAAATCAATTACGGGAAAAAGCTGATCTGTCGGGACATTCACTACTATAAATTCACCGTCATACACAACCGGAAGAAATTCATTTTCTTCAGCGATGCCATTGTTATTTAAATCGCCAAGGTAAATATAATTTCCATTTCCTTTTTCAACTTTAACAAATACTTTTTGCAGCTTGGCGGTTTTTTGTGTTTGCACTTCATAATAGATATCGCCGTTAGCCGCATTTTCTGTGGTCGAAAACCGTGTCTGCGAACGGACTAATATTGTTTGGTTATCAAGTTGCCCTTTCATTTTGTAAGTATCGGTATATTTTTTATTTTGAACGGTGATTCGCAGTTGAGAAGAAATTTCTTTTCGCCCGGCATAAGAAAGTTCATAAATCTCTCCGTAGGAATTAGATTCCTTTTGCAGTTTTCCTGCAAGGGGAAAATAATCTGTCCGGAATAAATATTTAATTGAAGCATCAATTCCGTAGAATTTTGAAAGCTGTATTCCAGGATTTCCTTCAAAATACTGTAAACTCGAAGAGAGAAGCGAATCTGCTTGTGATATTTTCTCAAGTTTTTTTTCAGTGGTGAAATCAAAACCCGGTTTGATCATTCCAAAAGAATAAAACGAAGTCCCTTTTTGGCGAAGCCAACTGCTGCCAAGTGAACCGTTTTTTGTATTCACGTAATCAATTTGATATTGGAATTGGTATTCTTTTTCTTTTGTCAAATCGGTTTGATTCATAAATCTGTCAGACGAAAACGCCGAACCTCTTTTTAAACTTCCGTAAGAAAAAGTGGAATTTAAATTTTCAACCGGTTGTAAAAGTAAACTTCCTTCGCGAAGTTTTTCATTTCCTTGCGAAGAGCTTGATGAGTTATAATCCCGTGTAAATTCAACTTTATCAAATCGTTCAAGAGAAGTGAATCTATCTTGAATAAATCTTTCGCGGAGAGAAAGTCCGATTTTTCCAAAATTAATTTCACCGATTTGAACTTTAAACGGATTCATTTTAAATGATAGATTTCTCGCCAATCCAAAATTATCTTTTTCATCGAGAGAAGAGAAGCGGTTTTTATCCCACGAACTTCCGGCAAATTCTACTTGCAAAAAAATATCTTTTGTCGGATTATATTGAAAAAACAAATTCCCGAATTGTTTCAACTCAGGCAGCGGTAAATAGATCAATGGCAAATAAGCGCCCAAGTTTTTTCCAACAAACCGGTATTGTCCCAAGCTTTCGCGGACATAATCGCCTTGATACTCACCGACATAACTAAACGATACATTATACAACACGGAATCGCTGCCAGGGTTGTAAATATAATATGAAAACGTTTGACTGTTAATTACGGAATCTTTTTTTTCATACACTCCTTTTAATTTTCCGGTAGAATCAAGTGTGGCTAAACTAACACCGCTCTTTACAGCCAAATCTTTTCTGTCACCGGCATTTTCAAGAATCTTTTTATCAGAATCATTTAGAGAAATGTCAATCGGAGAATCTTTATCGTCTCCTTCACGGAGAAACTGGAATGCGATTTTTATTTTATCATTTAAAAATTGCGTACTCGTTCCGGTAGCGAAAAAATTACGGACAAATCTGCGGTCTGTATATTCAAAATCAATTGCAATTCTGCTTGCGGAAGTAATGAGCCGTTGCGGAGTAAAAATAATTTGCGAGTTTGAATAATCGATGGTATAATCATTCCTTTCACCGCGCTTCATTTCTTCGCCGTTCACAAAAACTTTTTCCGAACCGGCAATGATGATAATATCACGCTCGTTATTTTGCCCGCTTAAGCGGTAAGGACCTTGAACTCCGTCCAGTCCGTTAAAAGAGTTTGAATTGAATTTTCCTTTTGCATTCGCCAGGGCAATATATCCTTCGGTATTTCCGAATTGAAATTCTCCAAGAAGTCCCTGCAGTTTTCTATTTACCACTCCAAACTCACCGTATCTTTTTTGCACTTCATAATCACCAAAAGTTGCGGCGGCATTTTTATGTTTAAGTTGAATAAATACTTTATCAAGTTCATCTAACCGTTCGGTATTTCCTTCGGGTTGTATGGGAGTATTCTCATCGGTTAATGCAGCTATTACTTCAATATCATCAGATAATTTTCCGGATAATTGTAAACGCAATCCGCTTTGCAGAGTTAAATCTTTGTTCGTTCCGATAGTAAATCCGCGAATAATTGAACCGCTCTTTTCTATGGTATTTCCGAAAATAGATTCCGCATCAATTTGTTTGTTCAACCGTAAAATACGCACCGAATCTTTCCGCGTTTCATCATATTTTACAACAAGTTCTCTGCGCTGATATTCTTTTTGAAGAGAAAGTTTGATGGATCGATATGCAACAAAAATTGTATCGAAGATAGAGTAAGGTAGAGAATCGGATAATGAGATCGTGCCTAATGCATAATTTGTTTTATAATCTTGTGCGGAGAGTTTTTTCCCTTTGAGCAGAATGTTTTCTGTTCCGGGAATAATGTTTGTTGATTTAATTCGATATTGATTATCAAAATTGATCTGAAATGAATCAATAACGGAAACAGAATTACCGGCTTGGTAATACGAGCCGGCGGTTTGCCCTTGAAGCCATTGAGCTGAAAAGAAGATTAAGCAAAGAGAAAATATTATTTCTTTTTTCAAGGATGCGTAGTTTTTTTTATTGTAAATCTAACTTTGCGAGTGAAGGATTGCAAGGGGAAAGGAAGAACTTCTATGAGAAAGATGCTCGTCATGATGGAATTAAATTCTGTTATTTCTTTAGACGGAATGAAAACTCCGAACCCACACCGACTTTACTTTTCACTTCAATTTTTGAATGATGCGCTTCAACGATGTGTTTTACAATTGCAAGTCCCAAACCGGTTCCGCCGACATCCTTTGAGCGGGTTTTATCAACGCGGTAAAATCTTTCGAATATTCTTTCAATATCTTTTTCCGGTATCCCGACACCAAAATCTTTTACACAAATTAACGCCGAACTTTTTTCTTCTTCAACTGTAAGTTCAATTTTCCCCGAGTTGGAATATTTAATAGCGTTCTGAATGAGATTGACAAAAACTTGTCGGAGTTTATTTTTATCGCCGAATACTTCTAATTTTTTATTGAACTGACCAATTTCAATTTGGAGATTTTTTTCTGAAACGACCGGATCGAATTCTTTTACAATTTCAGTTAAGAAATCCATTAAATTGAAATAACGAAAACTCAAACGCATTTCACCCGATTCGATCATGGAAATGTCAATCAAATCATTTAACAAATTGTTTAAGTTTTCCGTATGTGCGGCGGCTTTCTCTAAAAATTTTCTATTTACGTTTGGGTCTTCAAGGGCGCCGTTTAACAGTGTTTCTAAAAATCCTTGAATAGTAAAAATCGGTGTGCGCAGCTCGTGAGAAACATTACCGAGAAATTCCGTTCGTATCCGTTCAAGCTGTTTCATTTTCGCGATATCATTCTTATATGTTTCGGATAATTGATTTAATGATGTTTCAATCTCTTTAAACGAGTATGAAAGTTTTAATGCTCCATCGTCGGCAGAATCATCATCGCTCAATTTCTTAATTCTCTTTTCGATCACAGAAAATATTTCTTTCAATCTTCTCCTTACAAAAAAAGAAATGACCAGGAGCGCACTAATATCCCAAATCACAAGAAATAATTTATGCGTAGAAGATATAGGAAAAAAGAAGATAGGTGCAATAAATAAAATTAAAAATATCAAGATTTCAATTTTAAAAAGCAGCAGGAAAGAAAAGCGATTTGGAAGATTACGAAACATTTTTCATTCTATACCCGACCCCTTTAATGGTTTCAATTATTTCCGAATGTGCGCCGAGTTTTTCTCTAATTTTTCTGATGTGTACATCAATGGTGCGGTCAACTACAAAGATATCGCTCCCCCAGACTTTTTGCAATATTGCCGTGCGTGTTAATATTTTACCGGCATTTTCACAGAGATAATTAAGCAATTCAAATTCTTTTCTCGGGAAAAATGTTTCTTTGGTATTGATAAATATTTTATACTTTTCTCTATCAATCACAACCGGACCAGCGGAAAGAATCACACTATCATTAGCATCAATTTTTATTTTTCTGAGATTTGTTTTTACACGGGCAATTAATTTTAGAGGAGAGATTGGTTTTTGAATAAAATCATTCGCTCCAAGTTCTAAACCTTTAATCTCATCTTGTTCAGAAGATTTTGCTGTAAGAAATATTATCGGAAGATTAGCAGTTTTTTTGTTTTCGCGTATCTTTGCGCAGACTTCAAAGCCGTTTAGTTTTGGCATCATTATATCAAGAATAGCCAAATCAGGATTTTCATTTAGAAGCGAAATCGCTTCTTCACCATTATTGGCTGTGATTACAGCAAAGCCCTCTTTTTCCAAATTGTATTTAAGGAACTCAAGAATATCTTTTTCGTCGTCAGCTAATAAAATTTTTTTCATGGTCACTCGAATTGAATTTCCTTTTTCTCATGAGCCGACTGATACATTGAAGCAATAATTTTCATACGGGGAAGAGATTCTTCCGCCGGAGAAAATAACGGATTAACTCCCTGCACTGCGCCAAGGAAATGTTTCAATTCATTTAAATATGATTTCTTGAAGAGAGAAAGATAATTATCGCTTCCCGAAGGAGTCATATCAATTTGCTGGTCATTCATTTTCTTAAAAACGCGTAATGGATTTAGCGAAGCATTTCCTTTAGTTCCATAGATGTCTAAGTAGAATGTATCTTTTTCAGAACTTAGCGACCAACTCGTTTCCAAATTGATTAAAGAATTTGGTCTGCAGCGGATCATGCTTAAGGAACAGTCTTCAACGCTTGTTGTATTGATAAAAAAGTTTTGTGTAGAGACGGAAGCAATTTCAGGAAAATTTAGTAACCAAAGGGAAAGATCGAGTAAAACAATTCCCAAATCTAAAATAACTCCACCGCCTGAAGAATCTTTTTTCGTGAACCACTGTCCTTCCGAACTTTGTTTTCTTAACCAACCGCATTTTACATAAAATATCTCGCCAAGATCACCGGAGATAATAATGCTTTTTAATAGCATTACATCGGGACGGTAACGGAAGTTCATTCCAACCATTACTTTAGTGTCATTCTTTTTTGCCGCATCAACAATTTGTTGAGTTTCCGTGATTGAACGAGTAATTGGTTTCTCAACTAATAAATGTTTCTTTTTTTCAATGCATGTTAAAGCAATCGGTAAGTGCGAATCCGTCGGAGTAGAAATAATCACCGCATCCAATTCTTCTTTCTCAAGCATTTCTTCATAATTAGTATAAAGATTTTTTATTCCGAATTTTTCACCCACGCTAACTAATCTACTTTTATTTATTTCACTTACGGCAGTAACGTTTGCGTTGTTTAA
>JALNWB010000148.1 GCA_023231105.1 Ignavibacteriaceae bacterium
AGCAAGCGTGTAAGGAACGTTTCCTTCTTTTTTCATTTTCTGTAGCTGCCATTCTTTCAATTGAAGAAGCGCATTTTCAGAACTCATTTTTAAAATTGATTTGAGTTTACTTTCTCTCTGCGGAATTGTTATTTTCAATTTGTGTTCCGCTTTATTTGAAAGCCATTCGATAATACTTTCTAAATCTTCCGGCTCGGTTTCAAGAACAATTTCATTTGGAATATCTACAAATTCATTTCCATAATATTGTTTGATCAAAGCGGAATAAATTTCTGCGGGTTCAGTTTCTCTTTCAACGGATAATCTAAATTCTTTTTTGCCGATTATTTTTCCGTCTCTAATATTTAGGATGGAAGAAGCTACATCCTTCCCTTCGTAAGCAATGGCAATAACATCGCGGTCAAGTACGTCATCGCTAATAACTTTTTGTTTGTCGGCAATTGATTCAAGCTGCCTGATTTTATCTCTAACTTCGGCGGCTTTTTCAAAGGAAAGCTCTTTAACTAATTGCTCCATTTTTTTCCGTTGTTCTTTTAATAAGTCACCGGTTTTCCCTTTCAACATTTTAATAACCTCCGAAACCATTTCGTTGTAAGCCGATTCGGAAATTAATCCCTCGCACGGACCATCGCATTTTTTTATATGATAATCCAAACAAACTTTAAATTTCTTTTTTTCAATTGCTTCTTTGGTAATGGCATATTTGCAGCTTCTAATTCTAAATATTTGATTAATTGCCCGAAGGGAAGCCTTCATATTGCGGACATCTGTGTATGGTCCAAAATATTTTGAACCGTCCCGGACAATATGTCGTGTAGGATAAATTTGAGGGAAAGGTTCGTTGGTAACTTTAATAAAAGGATAAGTTTTATCGTCTTTCAGAGTAACGTTGTAGCGCGGCTTGAATTTCTTTATAAGATTATTTTCAAGAATTAACGCCTCCACTTCGGAAGCGGTAACGATTAACTCAAAGTCTGATATTTTAGTAACAAGCGCAAGAGTTTTGGGAGATATTATTGAGGAGTGAAAATATGAACGGACACGATTCTTTAAGTTCTTTGCTTTCCCAACATAAACAACGGTTCCTTTATCATTGATGAATTGATATACTCCCGGCTGAGCCGGTAAATTATTCAATTTTGTTTCAAGAACTTCATTCATCGATTATGAAAAATTGATCCTTTGCTATGTTTTAAAGATGTAATTTTTCGGGATTACAACTATGCCGGATTCAGTTATAAAAAATTTCTTTTTATCCTCGGTCGGGTCAAAGCCAATTTCATATCCTTCGGGAATCTGGACGTTCTTATCGATAATTGCGCGGCGTATTCTTGCTCTTCTTCCGACCTTGCAATTATTCATAATAATGGAATCGGTAACATATGCGTAGCTATTTACACGGACATTATTGCCGATAATTGAACGCTCAACCAAACCTCCGGAAACAATAGTGCCGTCACAGATCATCGAATTAAGTGTTCTACCAATACGTTCGCCTTCATGCGACAATGTTTTTGCCGGCGGAAATTGATATTGATAAGTTCTGAGAGGCCAATCAAAATCGTATAAATTAAATTCTGGAATAACGCTGATTAAATCCATGCTGGAATCATAATAGCTATCAATTGTCCCGATGTCCTTCCAATAAGTTTTAGTTTTTTTGTTTTCATCAATGAAAGGATAGGCGACAACTTTATATCCCGCTTTAATCATATAAGGAATAACATCCTGCCCGAAATCATTATTCTTAATTTTTTTCTCCTGCATTTCAGTTAATACATCTATTAACACCTTCGCGTTGAAAACATAAGCCGCCATATTTATAAAAGAGAATCCTTTTTTCCCCGGAATCTCCGGTGGATTTTGAGGTTTTTCTATAAAGCTGGTAACATTATTCTCACTATCAATTTCAACGATTCCAAATCGGTGAGCTTCTTCAACCGGTACTTCGATGCAGGAAAGGGAGAGATCAATTTTTTTATCGACATGATTTTGCAGCATTTTCATGTAATCCATCTTGTAAATGTGATCGCCGCTTAAAATCAGCAGCCATTTACATTTTCGGTCGGAACTAATCAAATTTAAGTTTTGGTGAATGGCATTTGCTGTTCCCAAATACCAATCATTACTCATCTTTCGTTGTGGAGGAAGGGTGTAAATGAACTCGCCGAGTTCAGGATTGAAAATACTCCAACCCTCAAATAAATGCTGGTTTAGCGAATCAGATTTATATTGGATAAGCACATAAATTCTTCTCAACCCGGAGTTTAGGCAGTTATTTAAAGTGAAGTCAATTATGCGGTATTTTCCACCAAATGGGACGGAAGGTTTACTGCGATAAGCAGTTAACGGATAGAGGCGTTCGCCCTGCCCGCCTGCAAGAATCATTGTAATTGTATCTCGTAAAATTGATGAACCTTGATATTGCATTGCTGCGCTCCAACATTATTTTACTTATTCGGTCTCAATATAAAAAACTTAACATAATAAATAAAGGATTTGGTTCCTTTTCTTATGATTTTTTTCATTTTCTTTCACTGATTGGAGCGAAAAGTATAGCAGCTTTTTTGTTTCCCTCTCTCATAATAGGTATATTTAGAAGCCATTTTTAATAAATTATTTGAGGTCCTATGCAAATAGGGTTAATCGGTTTACAGAACTCAGGCAAAACGACCCTTTTTAATGCTTTATCGGTAAAAAGTTCTGAGGGACAGAATCAACAAAAATCTGAAATTTCTAGAGCCGTTGTTAAAGTTCCGGATGTTCGTTTAGATAAATTGACGGAATTGTTTAATCCGAAAAGTAAAGTATTGGCTACGCTTGAAGTAATTGACATCCCCGGATTACAGGTTTCTGATGATAACAAAGTAAAAATTACTTCGGATTTCCTGAATAAAGTAAAGAACAACAATGCTCTTTTACATGTAGTTAGACAATTTGAAAACGATACCGTTCCGCATCCGGATGGAAGTATAAATACTGCGCGGGATATTGAGTTTCTTGAAACTGAATTTCTTTTTGCCGATATGGCGTTAATAGAAAGCCGGATTGAAAAGTTAAACAAAGATATTTTAAAGTTAAAAAACGACCAGCTTCATAAAGAGTTAACTCTTTTCAAGAAGATGCAAGCTCATGTTGAAAAAGAACTTCCACTGCGCGAAATGGTTCTTGATGAAAATGAAAAAAAGCTTCTATCCGGCTACCAGTTTTTAACGATAAAGCCGCTGATTATCGGAATTAATTTTGATGAAAACACGAAAGACGAAGTTGAAAGTTTTATAAAAAATATTCAACAAAAATTTTCAAAATATCCGCTGATCATTATTCCGTTTTTTGCCCAGTTTGAATATGAATTGACGCAGCTTTCCGAAGAAGAAGCCGAAATATTTAAAACTGATTTCGGTATTCAAGAATCTGCTTTCACCCGCATTTTACGCACGAGTTATGAGCTGCTCGGGTTGCAATCTTTCTTTACCGTTGGCGAGGATGAATGCAGAGCATGGACGATCAAAAAGAACATGACCGCTCAAGACGCCGCCGGAGTTATTCACACTGATTTTTACGACCGGTTCATCCGTGCAGAAGTTGTGCATTACGAAGATTATCTTTTACATCCTTCATTTGCAAAATGCAAAGAAGCGGGTACGTGGAGATTAGAAGGAAAAGAATATATTGTTAAAGACGGAGACATTTTAAACATCCGGCATAGTTGATTTTAGAGGGGAGATGGTTGATGGAAAAGGGGAAGAAGAAAAAATAATTAGAAATATTCACTTGTGTGGAAAAGTTAGACGCAAAAAAAGTTAATTGAAAATAGGATAAGTAATCACCGATTCATCTCATCAAAACTTCTTGTCAACCTTAACATTCAAATTACTGACTGATAACTGATCCGCCGCGGTGGACTGAAAACTGATAACTTAAAAAAGAGGTTCATTTTGTTCAACTTAGATAAAATAAGAAACATTGCTATTATTGCTCACGTTGATCATGGTAAAACAACGTTAGTAGATTTTATACTTAGACAAACCGGCGCTTGGAGAGAAAACCAGCAAGTCGAAAAAAGAATTATGGATTCCAACGACCTTGAACGCGAAAGAGGAATTACGATTCTTGCTAAAAATTTAAGTGTTTTCTACAAAGATTATAAAATAAATATTATTGATACTCCGGGACATGCTGATTTTGGCGGTGAAGTTGAGCGAACTTTATTGATGGTTGACGGCGTTCTTCTTTTGGTTGATGCGGCTGAAGGTCCGCTTCCGCAAACAAAATTTGTTTTGAAAAAATCTTTGGAGTTGGGCATAAAACCAATCGTAGTGATAAATAAAATTGATAGAAAAGATGCCCGACCGAACGAAGTACTGAATGAAATCTTCGATTTATTTGTAGCGCTTGGCGCAACAGATGAACAGCTTGATTTCCCATATGTTTATGCTATTGCGAAACAAGGAATTGCAAAAATTCATCTTGAAGATGAAAACGTAAATCTTTCGCCGTTACTTGATTTAATAATCTCAAGAACTCCTGTTCCGGAAGCTAATCCTGATTTGCCGTTTCAAATGCTTATTTCTGCAATTGATTATAACGATTATCTAGGAAGAATTGGAATTGGAAAAATTCATCACGGCAAAGTCTCTGTAGGCGATCAAGTCCTTTTAATAACTCACGAAGATGAGAGAAGTGAAGCAAAAATTTCTAAACTTTACGCTTATGAAAATATTAAGCGAGTTGAAGTGAAAGAAGCTTCAGCGGGTGATATTGTTGCTGTTGCCGGAATTGAAGATATAAATATCAGCGATACCTTAACGGATAAACGGGTGCCGGAAAAACTTCCGTCTCTTGCTATTGAAGAGCCAAGAATAACGATGAACTTTGTAGTAAACAATTCTCCTTTTGCCGGAATTGACGGAAAGTATGTTACTACAAGAAATCTTTTTGAACGGCTTGCAAAAGAATTAAAAATCAATGTAAGTCTTCGAGTTGAAATAACTGATTCCGCCGATGTTTTTAAAGTAAGCGGAAGAGGGGAACTTCATCTTGCCATTCTTATTGAAAATATGCGGCGCGAAAGTTATGAATTGCAAGTAAGTAAACCGCAAGTAATTATGAAACGAATTCTTGACGTGCTTTCAGAACCGATTGAACATGTAATTATCGATGTTCCTGAAGAATATGTCGGGACCGTAATTGAAAAAATGGGAAAAAGAAAAGGTGAAATGAAAAACATGATCACCTTTAACCAAAATACTCGTTTGGAATTTTTTGTCCCTTCGCGCGGATTGATCGGATACAGGTCTGAATTTGTAAACGATACGAGAGGAACCGGAATTCTCCATCATAATTTCCATGCATATGAACCGTACAAAGGTGATATTATTCAACGTCAGCGCGGCGCATTGGTTGCAATGGAAGGAGGAATTGCTTCAGCTTATGCAATGTGGAAATTGCAGGAACGGGCAGTCTTTTTTATTGATCCGGGAACGAAGGTTTATGAAGGAATGGTTGTCGGAGAAAATTCACGCAGTAATGATATGGGTGTAAACGTAACTAAGACGAAACAACTTTCGAACATGCGGTCATCCGGCGCAGACGAGGCAATCCGACTTGAACCGCCTCTTATTCATACGCTCGAACAAGCGATCGAATGGATAACTGATGACGAATACGTTGAAGTAACTCCAACAGCAATTCGGATCAGGAAAAAATTCTTAACCGATTTGGACAAAAAGACAGCGCGGTTAGCTACAAAAAAAGCTGACGAAAAAAAATTAGCTGACGAAAAAAAATCGGTATTATAATTGATTAAATTTTATTGGTGAAGATGAAGTTAACTTTCTTCATCTTCGCCGATAAGACAAACATCGCAGGTGCATGATTCGTAAATTTCATCATACCCGTAATCAATTACTAATTCTTCTCCTGCTTTAATATCTTCACTCGCAACAAGCCAAAGCGACTCATCATCGCGGTCTTGTACTTCGCAATTGAACGAACAGCTGTGGTTAATGTATTTTATTTTTTTAGTTTTTGATACATCGATATAATTGTCG
Organism: Ignavibacteriaceae bacterium; assembly: GCA_023231105.1. Taxonomy (GTDB): domain Bacteria; phylum Bacteroidota; class Ignavibacteria; order Ignavibacteriales; family Ignavibacteriaceae; genus UBA1563. Next base: position 6,054 of record JALNWB010000148.1, read on the forward strand.
CCATTCCAAAAAATATAAACGTTATTCTCGTCATCTTCACGGCGGACACATTCTGTTTCAGAAATAACCTCCCCTTTGATCACCATGATTTCTTGTTCAGCTTTTATATCTATCGAAGTGAAAATTCCTAATCCGTGGATGCCGGATTCCTTTATAAATAAATCTTTTTCAAGAGCCATAATTATTTAACTGATTCCTTTTGTTTTCTTAACCGGAGAAGCTCATCAATTACTTTTTGCATAAATGAATTTTCTGTGATGGGGAAAATAAATTTAAACTTTTCCGTTAAACTATTTGTATCGTATTGAAAACTTTTTATTATTTCGTTGGAAGGGTCATAATAGACAACCTTTTTAATTCCGTACTTATATGCTTGGAGATCAACGGTATAAAGGGTTTTTGTCCGCATAATATTGTCGGATATCCCTTCGAGAGAAAGTGTAGGGCGGTGCATTTCTAAAATCCAAATATCAAAAGTAGGGTTGTTGATAGTATCAAGCTGAGAACGGTCGTACCAGATCCGTTGAGTATCGTCTATTATTAACGGTTTCCAATTGTGATTTACATTTTGTCCGTTTGAAAATATTGCTGCAATAAACAGTATGCAGAAAATTAAAAGATATTTTTGCATGAGTAATTTGTTCTCTTCTTTTTAATGATTTTGTAATCTAAAATTTAGATTATACTGTAAATAAAACATTTATAATCTTATTTACTATAATAATCAATTATTCACTTTTAACACAAGCCTTACTGCTGAAGTAAAAATTCTAATCTCGCAGGATTAAATATCTTTCAAAAAATTTTTGAGTGGAAAATTGTAAAGTTCGGTTTTGAATTGGGGGAAAATATAGTAGATTGAACACCCTAAATTTAAGAAGCTAGCGTATTGTTAAGAAAGGTGTTGTTAATGAAAGTTTGTACTATTTCTCTTTTCCGAAATCCGGCGATTATTTTAATGATTATTCTGTTATCCGGCAATACTATTGCTCAAACCGGATTATCAATAAATGGAAAATCTTTCTCTGTTCAAACAAGCGGGATAGATACAACTTCCCAAATTATGGGAACAAATGATTATTACTTATCAACCTATAAATTGTACGGAACTGATCTCCGGTTAGCATTACATAACATTATAAAAAATCATACTGTTGTAAGTTATGCTTCTCTCTGGACATACTTTCAAACTACCGATAAAAAAGCAAATGGAAAAGTTTGGGATATGTATTCCGATATCCCGGATGGAACACCTCCATATGAATTCACATTTATTACTAAGCAATGCGGAAATTATAGCGGCGAAGGCGACTGTTACAATAGAGAACATTCATGGCCTAAGAGTTGGTTTAGTGATGCTACCAATTCACCTTATTCAGATTTATTTCATCTTTATCCGACTGATGGAAAAGTTAATGGGCAGAGAAGTAATTATCCTTATGGAAATGTAAGTAATCCAACATGGACTTCACTTAACGGAAGTAAATTAGGAACAAATACATTTCCCGGATATGGCGGAATTGCATTTGAACCGATCGACGCATACAAAGGTGATCTTGCCCGTTCTTCAATGTATATGTCTGTAAGATATTATACTGAAGACGCAGCCTGGTCAACAAGTGAGGGGACAAATAAGTCTGATCTTCTTCCCTGGTATGCAAATCTTTTATACTCATGGAGCATTCAGGACACCGTAAGTCAAAAAGAAATTGACCGGAACAATGCGATCTATACAATTCAAAAAAACAGAAATCCTTTTATCGATCATCCGGAATTTGCCGCTGAAATTTGGGAAACAACGATGGCTCCTTCCGTTATTTCTGTAAAGGAAATGAATTTAACTTCAATACTTATTGATTTTTCCCGGTATCTTGATTCAACGGTAACGGTGGACAAACAAAATTTTATTTTTGATAACTCAATTGGAAATCCGACAAGTATTCAATGGGGAGTAAATGGCGATGTTTCGAAAATAGTCATTACAGTTCCACTTGCAACCGGGACAACTTATGCAATTCAATTAAAAAATTTGAAAAGTATCAATAATGTAGCAATGAACGATACGATTATTACTTTTAAATCGGGAGACGTTCCGGTAGAGTTGACTTCATTCACTGCCAAAGTTATTGAGAACAAAATAAAATTGAATTGGCATACGGCAACGGAAAAGAACAATAAAGGTTTTTCTGTTGAGCGAAAGTTGAACACTAATTGGACGGAAATAGCTTTTGTTAATGGAAAAGGAACTACAACCGAGAAAGGAAATTATTTTTATATTGATGTTCCTAAACAAAAGGGAAATATCATTTATCGACTTAAACAAATTGATTACGATGGAAAATTCACATATTCAAAAGAAATAGAAGTGGCTTTCGGAAGTACCGTGGCAAAATTTGAATTGCTTCAGAATTATCCTAATCCGTTTAATCCGAGTACAGAAATCAGTTGGCAGTTGGCAGTTGGCAGCCATGCAACTTTAAAAGTTTATGATGTTCTTGGAAATGAAGTGGCAGAACTTGTAAATAGTTGGATGGAAGCGGGAACATACACTGTTACGTTCAACGCATCGTCTCTTTCAAGCGGAATATATTTCTACAAATTAAGCGCTGGCGATAAATCGTTAATGAAGAAACTAATTCTAATTAGGTGATGCCATGAGAACAAAAATAATTGCTTCGATTATTTTTTGTACGTTTTTAGTATCAAGCGTATCATGCCATGTTAAAAGTGGTTACAGTTCCGTTTATGATTCACTTAATTACAAAGGTTTGGAGAGAACATATCTTATTCATGTTCCGCCTGGATATGTAAACGCAAAACCAACTTCGTTGATAATAGCTTTGCATGGCGGATTCGGAAGCGCGGTGAATATCGAGAACCAATCTCTGCTAAGCATTAAATCCGATGAGGCAAATTTTATTGTTGTCTATCCGGAGGGTGTTAGAGTGCTTGGAGTTAGAACCTGGAATGCCGGAGGATGCTGTGGAGCGGCAGAATCGTTTAACATTGATGATGTCGGGTTTATTGATACACTCATCGAAAAACTTTCTACTGAATATACTATCGATCAAAAAAGGATTTTTGCAACGGGAATTTCAAACGGCGGAATGATGTGCTACCGGCTTGCAACTGATCTTTCAAATAAAATTGCTGCAATCGCACCGGTTGCCGCAACAATGGTAATTAAAACTACAGTTAATGCTTCACGCGCGGTTCCCATCATTCATTTTCATTCTTTCAATGATACCAATGTTCCTTACACCGGCGGTATTGGAAGCGGAGTTAGCGATCATTACAATCCTCCGCTCGATTCTGTTTTTAATGTTTGGATGAATGTTAACGGCTGCCTCAAAAAAGATACAATAAAAAGTGATCAGGATTATTTGCTTGTTAAATGGAGTAACTGCACCAACAATTCGGAGATACATTTTTATATGACCCACGATGGGGGACATTCATGGCCAAGCGGTGTTAAATATTTGCCGGGAGACGAACCATCTAAAGTTATTAATGCCGATGATCTGATGTGGGAATTTTTCCAAGCGCACCCGATGCCGGATAGCGCCACAGCTATAGACGAACAAGATTTAAAAATGCCAAATGAGTTTCAATTATTTCAGAATTATCCAAATCCATTTAATCCCGTAACTCAAATCAGTTGGCAGTTGGCAGCAGGCAGTCACGCAACTTTAAAAGTTTTTGATGTTCTTGGAAATGAAGTTGCGGAACTTGTAAATAATTGGATGGAAGCGGGAACA
>JALNWB010000149.1 GCA_023231105.1 Ignavibacteriaceae bacterium
CAACTGGGTTATTGGTGTCCCAAATTTAACTACTACTTCCGGTACAAATTATGGAATGGTTACCACAAATAACATTGTTATCGATGGTTCAAATACGGTTGGCGGAACAACAAGAGATTTAACTATTCAAAATGTATCTGGGGCGAGTCAATATTCAAACGTTATCAGACTATTAGGTGACGTAAATAATTTTACATTAAAAAATACAATTGTAAAACAAATGTCACTTACCTCTTCTTACGCGGTTGTATTCGTGAATAGATATTTCGGGACTACTTTATTTACTCCCGATAGTATACTTATTGAAAATTGCGAAATAAATGCAAGCAAAACAAAAGGGCAAGCAATTGCAGTTACAAATAGTGGAAATCCACCTTCTCCTTGGGCTGGCGTTTCGAATTTAACTATTAAAAACAATAAGATTGTTGCAACAGCACGCGGAATATTCTTAAATTATGCTGGTGGACCAACGGTTATAAGCGGAAATGAAATTTCAATGAACCAAATTCAAGCGAGTACTAATACTACCGGAATTTTTCTCTATACGATTGATTCGGCAGCTGTAATTGATATATACAATAACAAAATAAATCAACTTCAATCAATAAACAGTACTGCAACATATTACACCGCTGGTATTGATTGCATAAATAGTTTACTTGTTCCATACACCGCAAATATTTATAATAATTTTATTAGCGGTTTTACTTCGACAATTGCATCCGGAACAACAGCATTTTATGGTATTAAATCTGATGCAAATGCTGCTCCAACCATTAACGTTTTTCATAATACAATTTATATGGATGATTTGCAGACTACCGGGGGCACTATTACCTACTATGGTCTTTATATGACGAGAGGTGCATTTACAGCAAAAAATAATATCGTATATGATAAAGAAGGTGACTTTAGTACATCTTGTATCGCACGCTTGGATACACTCGGAACGCTGGAATCAAATTATAACAATTATTATCCTGCTGGCGCATTATCAACCGTTGGTTATTTTGGAGTGGCAGCTACTCCTACTTTAGCTGATTGGAGAACTGCTTCTTCTCAAGATGCCAATTCTAGTGCAAAAGATGTTACGTTTGCTTCAGTTTCCGATTTACATCTTTCAGGCGCTTCCACAAGTGATGGAGATTTACTCGGAATTGCTGTAGGTATTACTACAGATATCGATGGTGATCTTCGTAGTACGGTCAATCCTTACAAAGGCGCTGACGAAGGTTCCCTCGTTGGAGTAAAGGGTGATATTTATGTCGGTAATGACGGTACTGGTCCTGGCGGGACTAAGCCTAATTTCTCAACTTTAAAAGCTGCCGTTGATTATTTAAATGATACGCCAATATTAGATAATGTTAACGTCTATTTTACAAGTGACATTACAGAACCTTATACCGGTTCAGTTGGTATTGGTTTAGCGGTTAATCCTGATCCTTATACAGTTACATTTAAACCATATACCGGCATTCAACCGGTGATTACATTCGATTATCCTACAGACCTTAATTCCGGTCCTTCCGGAGCGTTTATCATTGGTATTCCAAGTAAAGGAAATGTTACATGGGATTCTTTACGAACCACAAAAAATATCGTTTTTGATGGTTCAAATACAGTTGGCGGAACCACGAGAGATTTAACACTTCAATCTGCTACAACTGCCCAGAGAAATGGTTTCCCAATAGTAATAGTGGGGGATGTTTCTAATGTAACAATTAAGAATTGTAATATTTTTCATAAAGCTCAAGCCGTCAGTACTTCAAACTTGTTTATCAGCGCTATTATGATAAGATCAAGAAACTATCTCAGTACTGATTGGGTACCGAATCACATTACGTTTGATAATAATCATATTAGTTCAAATTTTGACGGAGTTCCTCAAAACGCACAGGCAATTGGTACATACCAATCAGGTACTCCGGTTCCCGCTACTTTCCCGAATAATATTACGATCAAAAACAATCTTCTTGAAGGGAAAAGAAGAGCTGTTGTCCTTTATCAAGCCGGAAGTTTTGATATTTTTAACAACGAGGTTATTCTAAACCAGAATATTGCTGCAAATACTTCGAATGAAGCTATTTATGCAGTTGCTGTAAACGCCGGTTCAGTTGTTAATATTTACAATAATAAAATATCAAAAGTTTCATCTATGACCAGTGGCGTTGGTTTTGGTAATACTGCAATCAGCATTGAATCTAATGGAACATATAATGTTCATAATAATATGATCACGGGATTCGAATTGACTGCAGCTAATCCAACAGCATTTTTAACCGGTATAAAAAATTCATCTGCAACGGATACTTTGAACTTATATTACAATACTATCTTTATGAATGATATTGCAGATATCGGAACAGGCGCTGTTGCTTATAAAGGATTATCAATTTCCAATGGTGTTAATACTGTAAAAAATAATATTGTATTTACAGCGGAACCTAACTTTGCCTCTTACTGTTTTTCTAGAGAAGGCGCTCTTGGAACTTTAACATCAGACTATAACGACCTCTTTGTTCAAGATAACGTAAATGGAAAAGTTGGAAGTTGGAACGGTGTTGACGCTCCTACTTTTGCTGATTGGAAAACTGCTTCAACTCAGGATGCAAATTCAAAATCAGTAACTGTAAATTTCAAATCCGTTTCAGATTTACATCTTACCGGTGCCTCAGACGGTGATGCAAACCTTATTGGAACTCCTATTGCCGGTTTAACAACAGACATTGACGGCGATACAAGAAGCGTAACATTCCCTTATGTGGGCGCTGATGAGTCAAATACTCCTTTACCTGTTGAATTAACTTCATTTTCGGTTTCCTCTAAAGGAAATATAGTTGACTTAAACTGGCAGACTGCTACTGAAAAGAATAGTTCATATTTTGAAATTCAACGTAAATCTGAAAAAACCAATTGGGCATCTGTAGGAAAAGTAAACGCTTCCGGTACAACTACCGAACGTGTTAAATACAGTTTCTCAGAAAAAGATGTAAAAGGTCCGGTTGTATTCTATAGATTAAAAATGGTTGATTTAGATGGCGGCTATAGCTTCTCAAAAGAAGTTGAAGTAAAAGTGGACGTTCCTGTTAATTTTGAATTAAGTCAGAATTATCCTAATCCGTTTAATCCTTCAACTACTATTAAGTATGCAGTTCCAGTTGACTCAAAAGTAAGACTTGATGTTTATTCCACACTTGGCGAATTAGTAACGACTTTAGTTAATGATTTGCAACCTGCTGGAAATTATTCGATAGCTTTTGATGCATCAAGATTTGCAAGCGGTATCTATATTTACAGATTAACTGCAAACAGCACAATAATTACTAAAAAGATGTTGTTGATCAAGTAATCTCGCTTCATACTTATTTCTTATAAAGACCGGGTTCAGCCCGGTCTTTTTTTTGTGAAAGGCTAACATTTATCTAAAAAATAGAAACTTAAAATTGCCTTGGTTACTTCTTTGCATAACCATTATTCGATATGTCGAATTATTGTTATTCAAAGTTCATGGAATTTAATAGTAAGTGGTAACTGATGATTAGCAAAGATTTGTTACAACGAATCAACTCGTTGAATATGGGAAAGTAAATAAAAACGGCTTTAGCCAAATGATAAAAATTTGTTAGACTAAAGCCGGGACTTTTATACGTTCTTAATCCATGAGCTAAAGCTCACGGCAAAGGAATTATTTTAAAGCATTTTACTTCTTCAAGATCGCAGTGACTTTTTCAGCAGCATCTTTTAAAGTTGTTGCAACTTCAAAGTTCAATCCTGATTCTTTTAGTAGCACTCCCGCTTCTTTTGCGTTCGTTCCTTCAAGTCTTACAACAATGGGGATAGTTACGTTAACTGTTTTGGTCGCTTCAATAACTCCAGCCGCAACGCGGTCGCAACGGACAATTCCACCGAAGATGTTAATCAAAATTGCTTTCACATTCGGGTCGGAAAGAATAATTTTAAAACCATTAGCAACTGTTTCTTTATTCGCTCCACCGCCGACGTCTAAAAAGTTAGCGGGTTCGCCACCGGCAAGTTTGATAATATCCATCGTTCCCATCGCAAGTCCGGCGCCGTTAACCATACAGCCGACATTTCCGTCAAGTTTAATATAATTCAAATTATATTTTGAAGCTTCAATTTCAAGCGGGTCTTCTTCGCCTAAATCTCTAAATGCCATAATATCGGGATGACGGAAAAGTGCGTTGTCGTCAATATTCATCTTGGCGTCAAGTGCAACGATTCTGTTATCGTTTGTAATTACTAAGGGATTTATTTCAAGAAGGGAAGCATCGATTGCTTCGTATGCAGCATAAAGTTGTTTAATGAACTTTTGAAAATTCTTAAAATTATCACCGCTTAAACCAAGAGCAAAAGCAAGTTCGCGCGCTTGGAATGCTTGAAGCCCAACCGCTGGATCGACCCAAACTTTAATAATTTTTTCAGGAGTTTCGGCGGCGACTTTTTCAATTTCTACTCCGCCTTCGGTAGAAGCCATAATAACATTTTGCGAAACAGTTCTATCAAGAAGGATTCCAAGATAAAATTCTTTTACATAATCCAAACCTTCAGCAATAAAAAGAGTTTTAACAATTTTTCCTTCACTTCCGGTCTGATGTGTTACTAAAAGGTTTCCGAGAATTTTCTCCGCATATTCGCGAGCCTTTTCAACTGAAGTAGTGAACTTAACTCCTCCTTCAAGAATGAGTTCATTACGATTTCCAGGATTGTAAACTTTTCCTTTCCCTCTGCCGCCGGCGTGGATTTGCGATTTAACGACATATTGATTTATGCCAAGACTTTTCAATTGTTGAATCGCTTTTTCAAATTCATCCAAATGTTTTATAGCAAAACCGTCTTGCACGGGAACAGAGAATTTTTTCAATAATTCTTTTGCTTGATACTCATGAATTTTCATTGTTCTGTTTATTCCTTTATTTAATTAAAAAATTATTATTCCTATTACACAGATACGTCAACAATTCTTAATCGTAATCATAATCTTGTTCTTAATCTATTGTAAAAAGGAGTAAGATTACGATTAAGAATATGATTAAGAGTTATACTTTTTCACTCATTAATTTTGCCTGCATGAAAAGAAGGAGATAGTCTCTTCCGCCGGCTTTTGAATCGGTTCCCGACATATTAAAACCGCCAAACGGATGTCCGCCAACCATAGCGCCTGTGCATTTTCTGTTAAAGTAGAGATTCCCAATCAGCAATTCTTTTTTAGCTTTCTCAATTTTTTTGCGATTGTTTGTATATACCGCACCTGTTAATCCATATCTTGTATTATTGGCAATCTTTAAAGCGTCATCAAAATTGTTGGATTTAATAACTGCCAACACCGGACCAAAAATTTCTTCTTGTGAAATAACGGTGAGAGGTTTAATGTCTGTGAAGACAGTTGGTTTGATATAATATCCGTTACCCGCGGCTTTTTCGCCACCGCAAAGAAGTTTGCCTTCTTTTTTACCGATAGCAATGTAACCGAGAATATTTCTTTCAGCGGTTGCATTTGAGACCGGTCCCATACGATAATTTTCTTCTGCTACTCCAACTTCAATTTTGTCAACTTCTGTTTTCAATTTTTCAACAAAAAATTTATAAATTGATTTATCAACCACAACGCGGGAACAAGCAGAACATTTTTGTCCTTGAAAACCAAAAGCGGAAGCGACAACACCCTGCACAGCGGAATCAATATTTGTTTCACTATCAATGATGATCGTATCTTTGCCACCCATTTCGGCAACAACACGTTTTAACCAAATTTGTTCCGGTTGTACTTTGGCGGCTAATTCATTAATATGAATTCCTACTTCCATCGAACCGGTAAAAGAAACAAAACGGGTTTTCGGATGACCGACTAAAGTATCGCCAACTTCACCGCCGGAACCAGGCAAAAAGTTCAATACTCCTTTTGGCAAACCGGCTTCTTCCATAATATCACAAAAAACTTTTCCTATCATCGGCGTATCACTTGAGGGTTTTAAGACGACAGTATTTCCCGCAACAATAGCAGCCGAAGACATCCCAACTAAAATAGCAAATGGAAAATTCCAAGGGGGAACAACTACACCAACGCCAAGTGGAATATAAACAAGTTCATTTTTTTCGCCGGCAACGGGAGTAATAGGTTGCTTTTCAGCGTAACGCAGCATTTCGTGTCCGTAAAAATCTAAGAAATCAATTGCTTCTGCGGTGTCGGCATCAGCTTCTGCAAAGTTTTTTCCGATTTCCAAAACCATATAGGCGTTAATTTCAAATCGTCTTTTTCTGGCGATTGCAGCGGCTTTAAAAAGATAGTTTGCTCTTTCGGATGCGGGAGTATATTTCCATGTTTGGAAAGTTTTGTTGGCGCTTTCAACAGCAAAGTCGGCTAATTCCTTCGTCCCTTTGTAAAACGTTGCAATTATTTCGTCTTTATTAGAGGGATTATATGAATTAAATGTTTGGTCAGTTTTTATTTTCTTTCCGTTTATAATAAGCTCATAGGTTTTTCCTAATTTTTGACGGACAACTTTTAAAGCCTCTTTTTGTTTTGATAAATTTTTTGGATTAGTAAAATCGAGCAGCGGTTCATTTTGAAAAGGTTTTATTCGCATTAAAAAATTCCTTAAAGTAGATAAAAATTAATGACAAAAATTACAGCTTTTGGGCTTTAGAAACAATCTTATCAACTTCTAAAAAAGTTATTCGATAATAACGGAGAAAAGGGCTATCGGTTAAGAAGATGAAAATTTGAATTGATGGAAAATTTTAATAGATTTCGTTTAAGGCAAGAGTTTACTCTACATTAAAAAAATTAGGCACGAATGGATATCATCGATTTAAAATACTTCATTCAGAAGATTGACGAATCATCAATTCAAAAATTTTTTGAAACCGGAGAACTTGACGATCAAGGGAAGAAAGCCTTAACTTTTTTCCTTCGGATATTAATGCGTCAAAAAAAAAATTTAGCTGCGCTTGAAAAAGAAACTCTTGGAACAATAGAACATACGTATAAAGAAGTATGGGAAAAATCTGCCGATGGTATGCGTATTATAAACGATGAAGGAATTGTCATCCATTGCAATAATGCGTATGCAAATTTTGTTGAAATGCCAAAATCAAAATTGGAAAATGAAACTTTTACCGTTGCTTACAAGGATGAAAACAGAGAGAGAATTCTTTCAAAAGTTAAAGAAAGATTTATTGCGAATTCATTCAAAGTAAAATATGAAACGGAATTGATTCTTTGGAACGGGAAAATAAAATATTTCGAAGTTACTAATTCAGTGCTTCAAACTTTAAGTGATAAAAAATGGCTGCTAAGTATCTTCCGAGATATTTCCGAGAGAAAACAGCAAGAACTTCAACTAAAGAAAAAAGAAATTCTTTTACAAGGAATTGCTAAAGCCACCGAAACACTGCTCACAGGAAATGATTTTGAAGAAGCGGTTACTAAAGTACTGGCAATGATCTGTACAAGCGCTGAAGTAGATAGAGGATATATTTTCGAAAACCTTTTGGAAAAAGAATCGCAAACATACATGATGAAAGAAGTGTATGAATGGGCAGATGAAGGAGTTACCCATCAATTAAATGAATTGAGAACAAACTTTATTCCATATAACCGTTTTTCGTCAATAGATTTATATAAGCGGCTATCGGATGGTGAAATTATTTATTTGGATCTTGATGCAATAACCGAAGAACAGAAAAAAGTTTTTGTAGATAAATCTATCCAATCCATTTTTTTTGCTCCAATATTTGCAAAAGAACAATTTTGGGGATTTATCGGATTTGATTCCTGCAAAGTTAAAAGAGTGTTAACTACCGACGATCAATCTCTTTTAAAAACTGTTGCGGCAAGTATTTCAGGCGCTCTTCATCAAAAAATTGCTCGTGAAGAAATGCTTCAAAAAAATATTGAACTTGACTCCGCTTTAGTTCAAGCGAATGCAGCAGCGAAAGCGAAAAGCGAATTTCTGGCGTTGATGAGTCATGAAATAAGAACGCCGCTTAACGCGATAATTGGAATGACCGGTTTACTAATGGACGCTAATCTTCCGAAGGAAGAAAAAGATTTTGCGGAAACCATCAGAATGAGCGGCGAACAATTGCTCGTTGTTATTAACGATATTCTTGATTTTTCAAAAATTGAATCGGGAAAATTTGAACTTGAATTCCAACCGTTTGATATTAGGGATTGTATAGAAGATACATTTGATTTGTTTGCCGCAAAAGCTTCTGAGAAAAATATTGACTTAATTTATTTCCTAAATGATGAAGTCCCGCCCAGCATCTTAGGTGATATAACCCGTGTAAGACAGATACTCACTAACTTAATCGGTAATGCAATTAAATTTACTAATAAAGGTGAAATATTTGTTGAAGTATCTTCAAAGAAATGTGAAGATGAATATTGTGAAATAGAATTTGCCGTTAAAGATACAGGTATCGGAATTCCGCAAGATAAAATATCGAAACTCTTCCATGCATTTAGCCAGGTTGATTCATCAACCACACGATTATATGGAGGTACAGGATTGGGATTAGTGATCAGTAAGCGTATCACCGAAATTATGGGTGGTTCTATGTGGGTTGAAAGTATTGAAGGAAAAGGTTCAAACTTTTTCTTTTCTATTAAATCCAAACCTGCTCAATCCCTTACTAAAGTGTACTCAAAGGATTTTGCGATTCAGTTAAAAGGGAAAAAAGTGCTTGTTGTAGATGATAATTATAACAATAGAAGAATTTTGGATTTACAATTGAAAAGTTGGGGAATGATAGCTAAAACGGTTGAGTTCCCTTTAGATGCATTAAAAATATTAGAACAAAATGAACAATTCGATCTTGCTATTCTTGATTATCAGATGCCGCAAATGGACGGGATTACATTAACGCGCGCAATCCGTGATATAGAAAAAAACACGACTTTGCCCATTGTTATTCTTACTTCATTGGGAAGGAAGGAAGAAGAAAAAACTCTAAAAGAATTGAACATTGCGAAGTTTTTATATAAACCGACTAAACAAACAATTCTCTATGAGACTATTCTTTCGATATTTGGACTTCTTCAATTGTTAGAAGTAAGGAAAGAAAAACATCAACCGCTGGATACTAACTTAGGGCGTAAATATCCTTTAAAAATCTTATTAGCGGAAGATAATATTGTTAACCAAAAAGTTGCCCTAAAAATATTTAACAAACTCGGTTACCGCATTGATATGGCAGGCAATGGTTATGAAGTGCTTGAAACAATTGAAAACATAAAATATGATGTAATTTTTATGGATGTACACATGCCGGATATGGACGGACTTGAGGCATCGAGAGAAATAAATAAATTGTATGGAGATGAAAAACGCCCCATAATTATAGCGATGACAGCGAATGCTATGCAAGGTGACCGCGAAGAATGTATGGCTGCGGGAATGGATGATTATATCAGCAAACCGGTTAGAATGGAAGCTCTTCAAGAAGTTCTTGAACGTTGGGGGAGTTTTCTTGCTACTCACAAAAATTCCATGCGTTATTTACTCGACCATGAAAAAATAATTACTAAATATATTGATGAAAGTAAAATATCTTTTGTTGATGATTTGCAATCTGAAGAAGATTTGCAGTTCTTTGTTGAAATATTGGATATTTATTTAACGGATACTCCTAAGTTGATTGAATTGATTATTGAAGCGGTTAGAAATAAAAATTCAAAAGACCTTGTATTTTGCGCTCACAAATTAAAA
>JALNWB010000150.1 GCA_023231105.1 Ignavibacteriaceae bacterium
AAAAATTATGATGTCCATACTCCTTATCCTTTGCACGGAATGGATTTGGCGATGAAACTCAAACCATCAAAATTAGGATATATTACTTTAGCATTCGGATTATTCGGCGTTGCGTTTGCACTGCTGTTTATGTATTGGGCGATGTCAAAAGATTATCCAATGATTATCGGCGGGAAACCGTTTTTTGCATTACCTGCATTCGTTCCTATTACGTTTGAAGTGACGGTTCTACTTGCAACACTTGCAACGGTTATTTCGATGCTCGCATTCTATTTCAAATTTCCATTTAACAGTCATCCGCTGCACGATACTCCTTATATGAAAGCGGTCTCTTCAGATAAATATGGAATTTGTATTGATGCCGATGACGATTTATTTGATCTTGAAAAAGTTAAAGCTTTATATAAAGAATTAAAAGGGAAAAATATTTCTGAAGTATATTTTCCCGTTGCAGAACCATTCAGAATATTTGAACCGAGATTTTTAACGTTGCTTGTAGTTGTTGCCTTAGTGACTTCGGGCGTTACTTATCTAACTTTGAATAAACTGCTTTACATTACGCCATTTACCTGGTTGATGAATCAGAACAAAGTTAATGTACAATCAAAAAGTACCTTTTATGCTGATGGTTTTGGAATGAGAAAACCGGTTGAAGGAACGGTCGCACGGAATTTTATTCCTTATGAATATAAAGGACTAACTGCGCCTGTTGTTCCGCTTTCAAATCCATTAATTCCTACACCAGAAGTATTACAACTTGGTAAGAAAAGATTTTTAACATTCTGTTCGCCTTGTCATGGCAATTTTGCTGATGGCGACAGCCGGTTAAACAACCAGTTTCCAAATCCACCAAGTTTGCATTCTGAAAAAGTCCGTGGTTGGCAAGATGGAAATATTTATCATGTAATTACCAACGGACAAAATGTAATGCCGTCTTATGCGTCTCAACTTTCACGCGATGAACGCTGGGCAGTTATTCATTATATCAGAACGCTGCAGAAAGCAAAAAATGCTTCTCCATCTGAAATTATTGAAGCGAAAAAGGAGACTTCGTCAAATGTCGCAAAATGATTTAGTTTATCATAAGAAAAATCTTCCTGAAAGTTTAAAGCGATTAGGCTTTCTGCTTCTTGGTATCGGGTTAGCGTTAGGCATTGCAGGATTTCTTTTTGATGCTCAAAGAGCGCTATTTAATTATTTGCTCGCTTTTGTTTTTATCACGAGTATTGCTATCGGATCATTATTTTTAGTTGCCCTTGAATACATTGCCGGTGCGGAATGGAGTACGCCGATAAGAAGAATCCCTGAATTTTTAGCTTCGTTTATACCGCTTCTATTCATTTTGGTCATTCCTCTGTTGCTTAATGTTCATTCAATTTTTGAATGGTCTCAAAAAAATGTAGTTGCCGGAGATAAAATTTTAACCGGTAAATCACCTTATTTGAATACTACTTTCTTTATTGTCAGAACAGTTTTGACCATTGGAATTTGGTCTCTCTTTTACTATTTGTTTGTTAGAAATTCGCGTAAACAAGACATAACCAAAGATCAACTTCTTACAAAAAAGAACATCAAGTTATCCGCGATATTTATTCCGGTCTTTGCAATTACCGTTACGGTTTCTGCAATTGATTGGATGATGAGTTTGGCGCCGCATTGGTTTTCAACAATTTTCGGAATTTACTTTTTTGCCGGTTCGTTTGTTGCGGCTTTGGCAGCAATAACATTGGCTACTATTCTATTGAAAGAAAAAGGATACCTCCATCCCAAAATGAATAATGAACATCTTTTTAGTTTAGGCGCTTTACAGTTTACGTTTATTAATTTCTGGGCTTACATTGCTTTTTCACAGTTCATGTTAATTTGGTACGCAAATCTTCCGGAAGAAACAGTTTGGTTTATCGCTCGATGGGGTGGAATGTGGTCATACATTTCTTTAGGATTGATCTTTGTCCATTTTCTTGTTCCTTATGCAGTTCTACTTTCACAACCGGCAAAAATGGATCCCAAGCGATTAAAGTTTATTTCAATTTGGATTTTGGGTGCTCGTTTTCTTGATTTATACTGGTTGATCATGCCTCAAATTCATTCTGCAAAAGCGGGAATACTGACGCTCGTTTTTGAATTCGGTTTTCTTGTTGCAGCGGTCGGCGGATTTTTATTAGTTTTCTATTTCAATGCTAAAAAACAAAATCTTGTTCCGATAGGCGATCCGAAACTTGAAAAAGGTTTAAACTTCAGATTATAATTGTAAACTCTTATGGCAAAAATTAAATTTTCTTTTTCTGAATTACTGAATAATCCGATTAAAATAATGGCGGTAATGTATCCTTATTTTCTTGTGGTAATAATCGGCATCGGATTTATCTATATAGGAAATTCCGGTTCTCTCGTTCAAAATAAAGTAGCTCCAAAACTTGATGACTCAACAATTGTTGTAACTGATTTGCAAATTACTGATGCAAAAATTGCATCGGCGGTTGATCTAAAAAGTTTTACGGAAATAAATCCGGCTTTAATTGAAAAAGGGAAACAGCTTTTTCAAACAACTTGTTCTTCTTGCCATGGAGTTGAAGGAAATGGAGATGGAACTGCGGGAGCCGCACTCAATCCGAAACCAAGAAATTTCCATTTAGTTGCCGGTTGGAAATTTGGTAGAAAAGCAACCGAAATTTATAACACCGTGCAAAAAGGAATTTTAACTTCCGGAATGCCGGGCTTTGATTATTTAGCTCCATCGGATAGAATTGCCATTATTCAATTAATACGTTCGTGGATGCCTGAGCCGCCGAAAGATACTCCTGAAGATGTTGCTAATCTTGATAAATTGTACGCGCTTTCTGCAGGCACAAAAGTTCCGGGAACAATCCCCGTTGTAACGGCGGAGAAATTATATCAAACAAACTATTCAGATAAAATAGGGAAAATAAATTTTGCCTTGGCTAAACTTTTAAGTGAAAAGGGAACCAATTTATCCGCAAAAATATTTTTTGATGTTACTACCAATCAGCAAAAAGCATTGGTTACTTTGTTCAATTCATCTTCATGGCAATTAGGTGAAAAAGAATTTCTTGCAGTTATTGCAGATAATCTTTCGGAAAATGGTTTCTCCGGAAAGATTTTTTCGTTGAGTAGTTCTGAGATTTCAAATTTATTAACATTATTAAAAAGTGTCACTATATAAAATGAAAAAGAAAACGAACCCGTTGTATTTCCTTCGATTGCAATCGGCATGGTTACTACTTTTCGTATTCCTTTTTTCTTCTCAGTTAATTTTTGCCGGTAACGGAGAAAAAAGCAAAGTTATTCCTGGAATTAATGAAAAGCTTGGGCAACAAATTGCATTGCAATCAGTTTTTCTAGATGAGAATGGGAAACAAATATCGATGCAGCAAATCATCGATAAACCAACAGTGCTGATGTTCGTTTATTATGATTGTCCCGGTTTGTGTAATCCTTTAATGGCGGAAGTTGCATCACAAATTGATAGAATTGATTTAACGCCGGCAAAAGATTATCAACTTGTTTGTGTCTCTATCGATGAAACTGAAACTTCAACCGTAGCTTCAAAGAAAAGACAAAATATTTTAACGGCTGTACAAAAACAATTTCCTCCGGATGGCTGGCGGTTTTTAACCGGCGATAAAGAGAATATCTTAAAGTTGACAAGTTCTGCCGGATTTTCATTCAGAAAAGAAAATGGACAAATTGCACATGCGCCTACTTTAATATTAGTTTCTGCCAACGGCAAAATTACTCGTTATTTACTTGGTACTACTTTTCTTCCATTCGATTTGAAAATGGCAATCATCGAAGCCTCCGAAGGAAAAGTTTCTCCTACAATCGCTCAGATTTTAAAGTTTTGTTTCAACTATGACCCGCAAGGCAGAAAATATGTTTTAAATATTACAAGAATTGCCGGAGGCGGAATTTTATTAATCGCAATTGTGTTAGTAATTGTATTATCCATCAAGCCAAGAAAATATAAAAAGAGTTAAGAGGTTAAGAATTCATGCACAATAATGGACATGCAGTTAGTTATTTAGATTATAAAGGTAAACATTCCGGCATTTTTGCATGGATATTGTCAACCGATCATAAAAGGATTGGTTTACTTTATCTTATGGCATCTCTTCTTTTTTTTGCGGTGGGTGTTACGTTCGGATTTTTAATGCGGTTGGAATTAATCGCTCCCGGAAGAACAATCATGGACGCGCAGACGTACAATTCATTGTTTACTCTGCACGGCATTATCATGATTTTCCTTTTTGTTATTCCCGGTTTGCCGGCAGTCTTTGGAAATTTTTTCCTCCCAATTCTTATCGGCGCAAAAGATGTTGCTTTCCCAAGATTGAATTTACTTTCGTGGTGGCTTTACATTCTTGGCGCATTGCTCGCGGTTATTTCAGTTTTTCTTCCCGGCGGACCAGCTGATACCGGTTGGACTTTCTACATTCCTTACAGCATCAGAACCACTACGAACGTTATGCCGGCGTTAATTGCTGCATTCATCTTAGGATTTTCTTCAATCTTAACCGGTTTGAATTTTATTGTAACAATTCATCGTATGCGCGCGCCGGGAATGAGCTTCTTCAGAATGCCTTTGTTTGTTTGGTCTTTGTATGCAACCGCATGGGTTCAAATTTTAGCTACTCCGATAATCGGAATTACTCTTTTGTTGGTAACCATCGAAAGATTATTTGGTGTCGGATTATTTGATCCTGCTTTAGGCGGTGATCCGGTTTTATATCAACATTTATTTTGGATCTATTCTCACCCCGCAGTTTATATTATGATTTTACCTGCGATGGGCGTAATCTCGGAAATTATTCCTGTCTTTTCTCACCGGACAATTTTCGGATATAAGTTTATTGCATTTTCGAGTTTGGCTATCGCTCTCTTTGGCTCGATGGTTTGGGCGCATCATATGTTTACCGTTGGAATGAGCGAGACTGCTCAAATTATTTTTTCTTTGTTGACATTTCTCGTCGCCATTCCAAGTGCGATTAAAGTTTTCAACTGGGTAGCCACATTGTACAAAGGATCAATTTCCACCGATGCACCTTTATTATATGCTTTGGGATTTATCTTTTTGTTTTCAATCGGCGGATTCACAGGATTAATTCAGGGCGCTCTTTCCGTTAACATGCACATCCACGATACTTCTTTTATTGTTGCACATTTTCATTACGTGATGTTCGGAGGAACGGGATTCGGAATTTTTGCCGCGATGCATTATTGGTTTCCGAAGATGTTTGGCAAAATGTATAATATGAAAACCGCAAAAGTTGGATTTTGGGTTTTATTTGTTGGATTTAACACTCTCTATTTTCCTATGTTCGTGATGGGTTGGTTAGGTATGCCAAGAAGATATTATGATTATTTACCGGAATTCCATATCTATCATCTTATCTCAACAATTGGTTCATGGATATTGATAACAGGTTTGATTATCATGTTTACAAATTTTATTAAAGCGTTGCGAAGTAAAACAACTTATACTGCGATAAATCCCTGGGGCGGAGAAACGCTTGAATGGACTATTCCAAACAAACCGCCGTTGGAAAATTTTGAAGTTATTCCGACTATTACTGCCGGACCTTATGAATTTAAAGATAATGATGAATTTTTAATGAAGGAGAACAATTGAGTACAATTGCCGAACACACAGTTGGACATGTTCACCGGGACGATATCGGTTCACGTCTTGGAATGTGGCTTTTCCTTTTTACTGAATTGGTTTTATTCGGAGGGATGTTCCTTGTTTATGCGGTTTACAGATTTACCTATCAACATGAATTTCACGTTGCCGCAAAAGAATTAAATACTTCTGTTGGCGCTTTAAATACGATAATTCTTCTCACAAGCAGTTTAACTATTGTGCTGTCAATTATCGCCATCAGAAAAAACAATAAATTTTTGTCTGTCTTTTTTCAAATTTCTACAATGGTTTTAGCTTTCGGATTTTTGGTGAATAAATACTTCGAATGGAATATTAAAATTCACCACGGAATTTTTCCAGGATCAGAAACACTTTTAGGCAAAGGGAACGGGGAGATCATCTTCTTTGGTTTATATTATGTCATGACGGGTTTACACGCGTTGCACGTAATCATCGGAGTGTTGTTAATTGAAGTGATGGCAGGATATACAATTAAAGGAAGAATCAATTCTACTAATTATGTCCGCCTTGAAGCCGCGGGACTTTATTGGCACCTTGTTGATATTATTTGGATTTTCTTATTCCCGCTTTTCTATTTAATTACTTGAGGAATTTTTTTGTATGAATGGAGAACATTTGGAAAGTACAGTTGAACATAAACCGACATATGGAATTTATATTTTAGTGTGGCTTGTGTTGATGATGCTTACCGGCGTTACGGTTGCCGTTGCCGGAATCAATTTTGGAAACATTACCGTTGCAACTGCATTAACGATTGCGATCATCAAATCTTATTTGGTGCTTACGTTTTTTATGCACCTTAAAACGGAAACCGCAACGTTTAAAATATTTGTTGGCGTGGCTCTACTGTTTCTTTTGATTTCAATAGCTCTATTATTTTCAGATTATAGTTTTTTATAAGGTGATACATGATTTTTGGTTCAAACCATATTGAATTAGTAAACGGAGCTTTTTGGTTTATAGTTAGTATTTCTTTTATACTTTTATCTTTCATAACATTTTTAATGATCTACTTTGTTTTTAAGTATAACAGAAAAAAAGGAAAGAAAGCCGTTAACATTCACGGTAACACCAAGTTAGAAATAATCTGGACGGTTATACCCGTTATTCTTGTTATGGCGATGTTTTGGTATGGATGGATTGGTTATCGCGATTTGAAAAATCCACCCAAAGATGCAATGATTATTAAAGTAACCGCGCAAATGTGGAAGTGGACATTTGAATATGACAACGGTGTTAAGACTGATTCACTTTACGTTCCCGTTAATAAAGCAATAGAAGTAAATCTTCATTCATTAGATGTGAATCATAGTTTTTTCATCCCGGCTTTTCGTTTTAAACGGGATGTTATGCCGAATAGAAATAATTCCATTTGGTTTTTACCTGCGACTGTTGGGAAATATGATATTGCCTGCGCAGAATATTGCGGATTAAACCATTCGGCAATGTATTCCAAAGTAATTGTTCTTCCCAAACAAGAATATGATGCATGGATGAAGAATGAATTAGCAAAGAAAAACGCTTCGTCAACTCAACTCCCTATTGTTATCGATTCAACTAAAGTAAAATAGATTGAAAGAAAAAATTAACATATTCCTTGAACTAATAAAGTTCCGTATTACTGTTTTCGTTATGATCACAACAGTCTTTGGATACCTTTGCGCCACCAAAGTATTTGGAATTGAATTGTTAGGTGCAGCCGTGGGAATTTTTCTACTTGCCGGAGGTTCTGCTGCACTAAATCATTTGCAAGAATCTGTGTTTGATGCACAAATGGAAAGGACAAAGAATCGCCCGATTCCTTCCGGGAAAATTTCCGGGAAAAATGTTTTTGGAATTGTACTCATCTTATCCATTGTTGGTTCGGTTCTCTTATTTATTTCATCAGGTTTTATCGGTGTTCTTCTTGGATTACTTGCGCTTCTTTGGTACAACGGAATTTATACTCCACTTAAACGAAAAACATCATTTGCAATTATTCCCGGTTCTGTAATTGGAGCAATTCCACCTATTGTTGGCTGGGTAACCGGCGGCGGAAATGTTTTTGATCCGCAAGCTTTGTTAATTGCTTTCTTCTTTTTTATCTGGCAGATTCCTCATTTTTGGTTATTGCTTTTAGCTTTCGGAAAAGATTATGAAGATGCCGGTTTTCCTACGCTTAAAAAATATTTTTCAGAAAGTCAGCTTGCGCGAATAACGTATGTTTGGATTTGCGTAACCGGCGTAACCGGATTGCTTATGCCGTTATTCAGTATCATTGATATTTCCTTTGCAAGCTTCGGCATTTTGGTATTGGTTATTGCATTAATTATCCGTTCGGCAAAATTATTAAAAGAGAATGTTGATAAACTATCACTTAAAAAAGTGTTTATAGAAATTAACTTGTTTGTCGTTGCGTTAATTCTTTTTATTTCAATTGAAAAAATATTTCTATTATAAAGGCAGCGTAGATGGATTTTTTAGATAAATTAGTTCTTCCTCAATCGCTTGAACACATAGCTTTGTTGCACTATCTGGCAACTATTATTTTGTTTTTATTTGTGCCGTTTATTAGTCTTGTTCTGGGCGGTTCTATTTTATCTTTATATTTTAAGAGAAAAGGGAAGACAGACGAACATGGATTTTATACCAACTTTTCAAAAGAAGTAATTGAATTCACTACGTTTACAAAAGGTGCGGGTGTTGCGCTTGGTAGTGTTCCTCTTTTGACTTTAATATTAATTTACGCACAGATACTTCATAACCTAAAACTTGTCACCATTTCATTTTTTGTTGTAGCGTTTATTTTGATAACGATAGGATTAGTTTTTATTTACACCTACCGTTACTCCTGGGTCTTTAAGTCTTTATTTTCTTCAGTTAAATTGGAAGAAAGAGAAATTGAATATTCAACTTTTGCAAATAACGTTGCGAGAGTAAACCGCAAATCAAGTTTTTGGGGACTTATCTTTCTTCTCGTTGGTTCCTACTTTTTTATCGGCGGTTTAAATCTTGCTCTCAATCCATCTGACTGGGATGCTACCGGAATTTTATATCTCTTCACTTCATTTTCAGTTTTTGTAAAATGGATTCACTTTATAACTGCCGCTTTGTCTTTAACCGGCGCTTTTCTTCTTTTCATTTATTTCTTTTGGGAAGGTGGAAAGGGAATTGAAGATGCCGGGTATAAAGCTTTTGTAAAGAAAACCGGACTTTCAATCACTTTATTTTTTGCGCTCTTTCAACCTCTCTTTTTATTAATCAATTTAGTTGCGATTCCTTCGCTTGCTCTCTCTTCATCCGTATTTGGATTTGCGGTGATATCCTTGTTCGCGGTTTTCTGGGTTTTCCATCTTGTATATGCAATGTTAAAAAATTCAGAGTTACGTTATTCCGGGATGGTTTTTCTTCTGCTCATAGTTGCGTCTTTAGCATTAATCATTTCCGAGCAGGCGGCTTTTCGTAACGTTACAAAAAAGCAGGCGCTTGTGCTTGCCGCGGAATATGATGTCACGCTTAAATCGTTGAAAGGGGAGCCAACGGGAATTGCAGCAATTAGCGGCGCCGATATTTTTAACGGAAAATGTTCAGCATGTCATAAGTTTGATCAAAAATTAGTTGGACCTCCTTACAAAGAAACGCTTACTAAATATAACGGTGATGTTGAGAAAGTCGCGGCATTTGTACTTAATCCGGTAAAGATGAATCCCGCATATCCTCCTATGCCTAACCAGGGATTAAAACCTGCCGAAGCCAGAGCAATTGCTACATATATTTTGGAA
>JALNWB010000151.1 GCA_023231105.1 Ignavibacteriaceae bacterium
CAACTCTCCCTCTGAACTTTTTATCTGTCTTCTAGCTAAGAATCTTCTTCGTAATCTCATCTGTCACCTCGTTTGTTTTTGCAAATTTAACTGCTTACGAGGCGACATTTGTCGTTATTTCAGTAAAATCATCTTCTTTATACTTTTAAATGTTCCCGCATTAAGTTCATAAAAATATATTCCACTCGAAATATTTTCCCCCTTACTGTTTTTACCATTCCAGGTTACATAATAAGTGCCGGGATTTTGATTATTGTTAACAAGTTCAACAATCTTTCTTCCGGAGAGATCATAAACATTTAAAGTTACTAATTCACTTTTAGGTAACGAGTAAGTGATTGAAGTAGAAGGATTAAACGGATTGGGATAGTTTTGATATACTTCAAATTTATCCGGAACTTGTGTCGAAATATCATATACTCCTGTAGGCGTTTGTACCGTTGCGCGCATATACAATGTATAATCATTAGGACTACCTAAAATTGCCCAAGCACTACCATTTGATTCGTACGCTCTACCATTTCCCGGAGGAGGAGCCGCCCCAAGATACGGTCTGTTTATTCCATCATATTTAGCCGAAACGAAAAAGTCACTGTTGATAGTTAATCCGTTAACGTTAAATGTCTGCCAACCGACTGCAGAAGGAACGTATGGATAAGGAGTAATTAAAGATTGTAATGGTAAACCATTTCCGCCAGCACTATACATCTTCAAAGTAAAACCTCCGTTGCCGCTTGGATTATTTTCACCTGAAATATAAACTTGACATTTAGTAATCTTAACATTGTTCGTAGGAGGTGTAAATTTAACCGCTAATTCCCAATTAGCATCAGGTTCATAAACTCCTGTGGTCGGATTCCCGTCATCATACGTAAGCTCATATGTTTGACCACCGGTAGTTGCAGCAACGCCAACAGTTTCAAAACTTGTTTTTACAGCATTCATTTCGTTTGAGTTATCACCATAAAGATCTTTTGCTGCACTTGTACAAGCCACTCTAGCATCATAAAAATTAGAGTTATTTGTAAGATAAGTTGTTAAGGCTCTGTACCAAATTTGTCCTGCTTTCCATCGTGTTATAGTCTCAGCAGTTAAAGCAAAAGCTCTATTGGGTATTCCGCTATTTACGTGAACCCCGCCATTGTCTCCTTCGGGTGTATTTGGAAGAGTCATATATTCATTCATGTTTTCCGGCTGCCAGGAATCTGCTCCTGTGGCTGAGTTATTGTGCGGATGAAGCATATCTCTAAGTGCATCATTGGCAATATTTGGAGTGTAAACAGCTTCGCCTATTTGCCAATTTGTCGAATCGGCAACACTTGCAAAACAATCGGAAATTGATTCATTTAATGCTCCTTGCTGATTTTCATAAATTAGATTTGCAGTTCTTTCAGTAACGG
Organism: Ignavibacteriaceae bacterium; assembly: GCA_023231105.1. Lineage (GTDB taxonomy): Bacteria > Bacteroidota > Ignavibacteria > Ignavibacteriales > Ignavibacteriaceae > UBA1563. The sequence goes on from JALNWB010000151.1 coordinate 1,401, forward strand.
CATGCGTTAATTCGTGAACAATTACATCATAAGCTCCTGCCAAATTAGAATAACGAATATTATCACCATCGCCATAGGTCATAGCTATCCCGTTCCAAAATGCGTTATTGTAATTTTGCTTGTAATGAACAACATTTAACATGCTATGCCCGGCGTTATCATAGCTGTTTCTATTATAATAAGATTTATAAAAATTGTAAGCATCTTTAACAAATAGGTGAGCTGAAATTGCAGCTTTGAGATTATTATTATCATTAAAACTATTGTCACTATTCGGATCCGAAATAAGAGAAACCGAATTATACCCGTTGCCCGAGGTATCATTCATTGCATCATAAACATCAACAACTCCCTTTAAGCTATCGAATGGCTGAACATACATCGGCAAAGTAGTATTAACTAAGTAATACTTGCCTGAGAATAAATAGGTGTTAATTTGTCTTGTTTGATTTTTAAGATCAACGCCTGTTCCAACTTGCGGACCATCGTATCTAATTCCGTCATCTTTGTATAAGACATTCCCGTTATCGGCATCAACATAAACAACCATATTAGGCATAAACTTAGAAGGTAGTTTGACCGCAAATGAAAGATGGAATTTGATCCCTCTTTCCAAAAGGATTAATTCAGTATTTTCTGTAAGAGATTTGTAATTGCCTAAATAATTTTTTGCTGCAGAAATTGCTTGATTTGAAGTGATGTTCGGTTTAGTATTAAATTGTAGTGTGGGATAGTATTTACCGTTTATGCCAATAACTCTTCCATCATTAGAAATATGAACTATTAGCTGCCCCTTATATAAAATAACGTTTTCATACTTTTGCTGGAATTTCAAATGCGTTTGCCCAAGATCATCAACTGAAGCCGTAAGTAAATCTAATTCATTAGATGGATTTTGCAGACCAAATAACTCTTTGTTTTCGGCTAAAAATTTTAATGCATCTTCCTTACTCGAAGCACTTCTTACATACCCGGTTTGCGTTAAGTTTCCAGTTATAGAAGAAGGAACTGAAAAAGATTCATTCCAGTCAATATTAAAACCGGAATTCATTTTAGCTCTTAATAAGTCTAATCCTTTGCCCGGATCATTCTTGGTGATAGATACTTGTAATTCTCCCTGTTTTATTCCGGTATCTTTAGAAATAAATCCGAAAAAAACGATTGCTATCATAATTGATATTCTTTGAAGATATTTCATTTTTGCTCCTTTTTAGTATTATTTATAGTATCGTTTATTAAATAATATAATTCTTTTATTTTAGTCGGCATATGATCTGGAATAAGTGATTCTTTCCAAGAAAAAGTTGTTTGGTCGTTTAATGTAGAGAGTGTAAGAAAAGTGGTGATATTCCCGACCTCTTTAAGAGTATAATCTGTAAAGTTGTTTTCACTAAAGTATTTATTCAATTTAATAATTGGGTTTTGTGAAAGGGAGTCAACAATTTTTTTAGTGGAAGTAGAAAAGGTACGTCCTTCCCAATCGTAGATATAGCCTGTCGTGTCTATCATCTTCCCTTGATAAGTACCGGTAAATCCACCTCCGGAACCTATGATAATAGTAAATTTTAATGTTTGTTTTTCATTAGCTGCTTCCTTGGATGCAGTACATCCCCAAAAGATGAACATCGAAAAACTTAAGAAAATAATAGTAAATAATCTTCTCATAAAATTCCTTACAAACAATTTTTTCTTTAATGCGAAAATGTCACTTTAGAAATAGTGATCAATATATTATAAATTATAAAAAATACCATCAATTTTCAAAATTAAACTAATAACGTCTTCCATTTTAGTTCTCCCTATTGATTAATAAGATGTTTTTTACGGCAGATAATTTTTCTTTATTCACAAAGCCTAAGACTCCGGCTTTAAAAGCTGCTTTCCTCAAATCGGTATCATCATATTGAGTAACCATAATTATTTTTGCGCTTGAATCACTTTCTTTAATTTTTTTTACAACTTCTATACCGTTCATGCCGTTCATTTTGTAATCCATTAGTACCCAATCGGGTTTGTGCACTTTATAAATTTTTATTGCCTCTTCTCCGGATGATGATTCGTAAAAAGTATCAAACATCGAGGCGATAATTGTTTTTTCTAATTCACGAATTCCTTTATGGTCATCAACAAGTAGTACCGTCATAATTATTCCTATTTGCATGGTCTAACTTGTTTAATGTAAAAGGAGAAAAAAATAGAGATGACTACTCATTTTATATGAGTAGGAATACTTAGAAGGTTGAGGGGAAATACCAAAAGACAAAACTCAAAAAACATCCGGATTCAAATTCCAGAATTAAAAATCTAATTGGTTTTGGGTGTTGAATATTATCTGTTATTTGAAGTTTGTTCTTTAGATTTTTTTTAGAAGAGATGTTTATTTTCCAAAGCAAATTTTAGAAGCGCATTGCTGCCATGAATAGATAGCTTGTTACAAATATTCATCCGGTGATTATCGACCGTACGGGTACTGATGAAAAATTTGTCGGCAATTTCTTTACTTGTTTTGTCTTCCGCTATCAACTGTAAGATTTGTTTTTCAGTTGGAGTCAATTTTTCAATTGCTGATTTCTGGTTCTCGTTTATTTTCAATACTAAACTTCGGTTGACTAAATAATCCGAAATAACTGGACTTATGTAATGTTTTCCTTCCGCAACAGACTGAACACAATCAAGAATATCTTTCGCGGCGCATTCTTTTAGAATATACCCTTTCACTCCCAAATCCATTGCTTTGTTAAAAAGTTCTTCTTCGTTATACATAGTGAGGAAAATAATGTTAACCGACAACTTCTGCGCTTTAACTTTTTTCGCAATATCAAATCCATTCATTCCCGGCATGTTGATATCGAGTATTGCTATTGCCGGATTTTGTTTTTGAATCAATTCCATTGCGGCATTTCCGTCCTCCGCTTCTCCACAAATCGAAAACTGTGAAATAGCTGAAATGAGTTCAACTAAACCCCGTCTAAAAATCGGATGATCATCTGCAATGATTATGTTAATCTTATTTTTCATTTTCTTTAATCGGGATTGTTATGTTAAGCGTTGTACCTTTACCTACATGAGAATCAATTGAAATATTTCCGTTCAAATATTTCACGCGCTCTTTTAGACTTCTTAATCCAAAACCTTCGGACGAAGAGAGGAAGTTTTTGAGTTTTATTTCTGCAATTCCCTTTCCGTCATCCCGGATAATCATTTTAAGTGTTTTCTCTTTTTTCAGAATTGATATTTCCGTTTGCTTTGCGCCTGAATGTTTAATAACATTATTTATTCCTTCTTGAACGATCCGATAAATATTAACTTCATTTTCGGCGTTGAAAATATTATCGATATCGTCAATCGATATTGAAAAAGTTACAGATGACGAACCTTCAAACTTATGGATCATCGCTTGTAAAGTTTTGGTCAATCCGATCTTGTCTAAAAGAGTTGGATGTAAATGATGCGTAATATGTCTAATTTCGTTTATTGATTCAGAAGCTGTATCACTGATCGAAGTTAATTGTTCTTTCATCTTATCTGCATTCTCATTCATCAAACCGATTTGCGCTCTATTCGTAATGATCAATAAATTTTGCCCGATACCGTCATGTAATTCCGAGGCGATCCTTTTCTTTTCTTCTTCTTGAAAATCAACGAGTTGCTTTGAAAATTTTTGCTGAAGTTTTGTTTCACGTTTTAATTGATTCGTTCTTCTTTTGTAGAAGTAAATTACGAGTGACAAAAATGTCATCATAGTAATTATTCTAAACCACCATGTTCGCCAAAGCGGAGGAGCAATGATAACGCCGATTGTTATTCCTTTTTCATTCCATACCCCATTATTGTTAGTAGCTCGGAGGGAAAAAAGGTAATGTCCGGCATCGAGATGAGTATAAGCAGCATAGCGTCTGCTGTCGGAATAAATCCACTCTTTATCAAATCCTTGCAGCATATAAGCATATTGATTATTTGCAGGTTCGGTAAAATCAAGTGCGGCAAACTCGAACGAAAAATAGTTGTCGTTATAATTGAGATGAATTTCCTCGCCGCCAACAAAGCAGTTAAAGTCTTTCATCGTTTTATCGAAAATCTTAAAATCCGTTACGGCAATTTTCGGAACATACTTATTTTCGGAAATGCTGTCGGGGTAGAATGAAGTGAGTCCGTCAATCGATCCAAAATAAAATTTCCCGGATTTACTTTTAGAGTAAGCGCCGGCATTGAATTCATTGTTCGGCAATCCGTCTTTCATGTTATAATTTTTAAATATTTTTTGTTGAAGAGAGAATTTTGAAATTCCTTTATTCGTGCTAAGCCACAAATTACTATCTGCATCACGCAAAATTCCATAAACGACATTGTTAGGTAAGCCGTCCTTTTCAGTAAAGCTTTTAAATTTTCCCGATGAATTATCAAATCGAATTAATCCGCCGCCATGCGAAGCAATCCAATAGATATTATTCCTATCCTCAAGAATAAAATAGACAGCGTTAGCGTGCAATCCGTTTGGATTTGATTTATCATGAACGTACGAAGTAAATCGTTCATTTGTTTTATCAAACTTATTCAATCCGTTTGAAGTGCAAACCCATAAAGTTCCTTTGCTGTCTTTAGTAATATAAAAAACTATATCATCGCTGATTGAAAATTTATCATTCAGATGATGTTGATAAATTTTGGAATCCATTGATGAAGGATCAAAGCGAATCATGCCGCCGCCCCAGGTGCCAAGCCAAAGCAAACCGTCTTTATCCGGATAAACATATTTTATGAGATTAAATGGAATGCTCTTTTTGTTTGGTGAATATTGGAACCTGGTGATTTTATTTTTTGAAAAGTTTATGCTGTTCAAACCATTTTGGGTTCCGACCCAAATAGTTCCTTTTCGATCTTCGTTAATGCTCCAAATGCGGTTATTCGATATGGTGTTTTTGTTTGTTGGTGAATAGAAATATTTTTTCAGAATACGATTATTTTTATCTAAAACATTGAGTCCGTTGTTTGTACCAACCCAAATATTCCCTTTCGAATCTTCAAAAATAGGCCAGATGTTTGCGTCGGTTAACCCGGATTTATTTCCATTATCTGCAAAAATGTTTTCAAAAATCTTTTTAGTTCTTACCAATTTTGTTAAACCGGCAGAATGTGTACCAGCCCAAACCGTATTTTTATCGTCAACAAAAAGAGCAGTTACATTGTTTTCTTTGATATTTGATGAGTTGTTTTTTTCACTAAAGAATTGCTCAAGTTTACCGGACACTTTATCAAAATAAATTAGTCCGTTAGTTTCTGTACCGAACCAAAATTTATTTTTTTTATCTCTGCTGATTGCTTGGACATTTGCTTTTTGAATTAAGTTTTCGTCAGTCGAATTAATACCCAATCTGTTGATTTTATTAGAAAAAATGTTCAGAACGCTAATACCAGAAGCAGTTCCAACGTAAAGATTTCCATCTTCATCTTCTTGAATTGTGTTTACAAAATCATTGTTAAGTGAGTTTTTATCATTAGAAATATTTTTGAAATGAAGAAATTTTCCCGATTTCTCGTCAAGGCAATTTAATCCGCCGCCAAACGTCCCAATCCATAATTTCCCTTTACGATCTACATGCAGCGCAAAGATAGTGTTACTGCTTAAACCGTTTTCATCAATTGGATTATGGAGATAAGTTGTAAATTTATTTTCTTTCGAGTTGAATGTACTCATCCCACCGAGATAGGTGCCAGCCCATATATTTCCAGATGAATCTTCGGCAAGCGACAAAACAGATTCACCTTGCAATGCAAATGGATTTCCTTTCCTCGCGAAATAATGTTTGAATTTCCCGGAACGCTGATCAAATTTATTCAGTCCATCCATCGTTCCAATCCAAAGGGATCCTTCTCTATCTTCAAGTAAACAAGAGATTAAATTATTTGAAAGAGAATTAATATCGTTAGGATCATTTTTAAACACTTTGAAATTATAGCCGTCATACCGGTTCAAACCATCTTGCGTTCCGATCCACAAAAAACCATTTTTATCTTGAAGAATACACCGGACATTCGACTGCGATAGCCCTTCTTCAAGAGAAAGCCGGGTTATTTTTACAAACGGTTTTTGCGAGAAAACCGGAAGTTGTAAAAATAACAATGAAAGAAGAAAATAAAATTGTCTCATAGTTCTTGCGATAAACAATTGAACGCATTCCGTAAGGATAATTGATATGATTAAATTAAATAAATTTGAATTAAGTAAAAAACGGATAAGCAGTTTGAGAGGTGGCGTTTCTTTTTCATCACAGTTAAAAACAGTTTTTCATCTTCTTTTTGCAAAAGAAAATTTATTATGATAATTTTGTCTCAAATAATTGGAGATTTAATGTATTTAATTCTTTTTGGGGCTCCGGGTGTTGGAAAAGGAACACAAGCTAAGATTTTAAGTCAAAAATTTTCCATCCCCCATATTTCGACCGGCGACATTTTGCGTGAAGCATCTAAAAATGGGACTCCGATGGGACTTGAAGCAAAAAAAATTATGAATGCCGGACAATTGGTTCCTGATGAAATCATGGTTGAAATTATCCGGGAAACCCTTGCTGAAGAACGCTGTAAAAACGGATTTATCCTGGACGGCTACCCAAGAACTACCGCGCAGGCAGAATCATTAAATCGATTATTTAAAAAATTGAACATATCAGATTATGCACTTGTTTGCCTTAACGCTAATGATGACGAAATTGTAAAACGGCTTACGGCGAGAAGGACGTGCAAATCTTGCGGAACAATTTTTTCTTTATCGGAAATTGAAAATGCAGTGAATTGTCCGGTCTGCAAAGCTGAAAATAGTTTTTACCAGCGGAAAGATGATTCGGAAGAAGTGATTCGCACAAGGCTGGAAGTTTTTCAATCTTCCACAAAACCGGTAAAGAATTTTTACAAAAATGAAAATAAATTGATTGAAATTAATGGACTGAATTCTATTGAAGACGTTACAAATGAAATAATTATTGGACTTGAAAAAACGTTTTCAAAAAAGGAATTATTTCACTGAGTTTCTAACTTCTTTCAATAAGCCGTTTTCTAATTGCAGTACACGCGCAGACGATTTTTTAAGTAAATCATAATTGTGCGTTGCTACTAATACTGCCGTTCCTCTATTATTTATTTTTTTCAGCAACTCTAAGATTTCCAAAGAAGTTTCCGGGTCCAAGTTGCCTGTCGGTTCATCAGCAAGAACAAGTAATGGTTCATTAATAATTGCTCGGGCGATCGAAATGCGCTGCTTTTCACCACCAGATAATTCTTTAGGATAACTTTTCATTTTATGTGAGAGTCCGACTTCGCCAAGCGCACCATTTATCTTTTTTTTAATTTTTTTTCCCGGAGTATTTACTGTTTCAAGTACAAAAGCAAGATTTTCATAAATCGTGCGGTCTTCAATTAATTTGAAATCTTGAAAAATAATTCCGATCTTTCTTCGTAAAAGCGGTAGTGACGATGGTTTGATCGAGCCGGTAGAATATTTATCAAACACTATTTCACCCGAATGCGGTAAAAGGTTAAAGTAAATCATTTGCAGCAGAGTGCTTTTACCGGAACCGCTCTTCCCTATCAGAAAAACGAATTCGCCGTTCTCAATTCCAAATGAAACAGAACGAAGAATTTCATCCCCGCTATAAGTGAATCCGACATTTTTAAATTTAAGCATATGATTTTACTTTCTTCAAAATAAACTGAACCCGTTTAGAATTAGATTTCCCTTTTCTGAAACCAAAAGCCTCCAGACAATCAACGATGTAAAAACTACTTTTAGCTGCTTGTTCAATATAAAATTCAAATGAAAATATTTTTTGTTTATGGATTTCTTTTTCTATCACTTTGCCGTCTTTGCTGAAAATAAACTCATTGGTATGAATTCTTCTTTGCTTGTTATATACGCTCAAATGTTCAATCTTTTGGTTATCATAATCATAAACTTTTTTTCTTCCATTCAGATGAACCAAACTATTATTTTCTAAACTTACATCAAAAGTAAAAACACCATCATCA
>JALNWB010000152.1 GCA_023231105.1 Ignavibacteriaceae bacterium
TAGTCTACCAGAGTCTTTACGTGAGACTACCTTACTTTTTGCTAAGGATAGTGACCAAATTGAGTTATTACATCTTTTTAACTTGTCCGAAAATCTAAACTGACCCATTACGGAAAACAGGACATGGGTATCGGTGCCTTTAGCTAAAGAATCAAATTTCCCAAATAAAAAAATTTATTATGACTTTTCTCTTCGGAATCAGATTGAGACCTTTTGTTCAGGCGCTACCGATAGGCTGGGACCTATATTAATACTCATTCCGTGGTGGCTTTGGGTTGCTAGTTCAACCGAGATTTTTCTTGGCAGTCACAACAAATAGGTTTAGTTTTCTGTCACCGATTAAACAAAGTATAATAAGTAAGGGACAAGTTGCTTGAAAAGTTGTTTAAGAAATATTTCAGAACCTACAAAAAGAAACTCCTCATTTATCTCCTATGTAAATACTTCTGTGGGAAGCAAAAATAAAAATTACATTGCTGTTATTTGCGGCAACTCAAAACTCAATTATCACTTTATCATCAAATGAGAAAATTTCTATACATCTCGTTAATTATTTTCTTTTTTTGCGGTATCGGACGACCAACTTCATTGCAAAAAATGTATGATAACGCTCACCCCAATGGAATATATGATAAACTTATCATCCTTAGTCAAGATGTAATTTATACTGGTGGATTTATTCAGAATGTTTCAAAGGTCTGTATCCAAGGGAATGGAGCTATAATCGATTTACAAGGCGAAAAATTAGAAATAGATGGATCAACAAATGAAATAAAAATTGACCACTGCATTTTCATTTCAACGAAACTCTATGACACTTATATATTACTAACGAATGATGCCAGTGGTCATTTTTTTAACAATACTTTTTATAGTGTGGATTTAATAATTGGTTCAAATCAATGTATAGTCTTTAAGGAATGTAATGCTGATACAAGTTTCATTTACAACAATATCTTTGTAAATTTTTCAACCGCTATATATTACTACACGTTAAAATTTCTGAGCCCGATTATGCTGGACATTTCGAATAACGATATTTGGGGTTGTGAAAATGGATATCTGTATTGGGGTGGTTGGACGGGGTTCCCAAGATCATTTATGCCATATCCTGGAAATGATGAGATCATCAAAGACCCTCTGTTTGTAGATACGGTTAGTTTCGATTTCAGATTAAAACCTACTTCTCCTTGTATTGACAAAGGGATGGATGTAGGAGATAGTTTTATTTCATACGCCCCCGATCTTGGGGCAAAGGAATCAGACCACTCGAATTTTATTGGAACAAGGATATCGGGAACCATGAGTGGAGATTTAAGTGTAGATAAGTCACCATACATCATTACTGATGATATCATTGTGCCCGCTGGAGAAAGATTGTTTATTCATTCTGGAACAGTCTTAAAAATAAATACAAATAAATCGTTCTTGATTCATGGAGAGTTAACGCTCTTAGGGGAGGAATTAGATTCAGTACAGTTTTTGAATAATAGCATTTACGAGACACGATGGGGAGGAATTGTTTTTTATCCACAGTCGTCAAGAAACAGTATTATCTCTTTCTCGTCAATAAAAAATGGAAGTTCTCCTAATGGGAAAGGGGTTATTGAAATATCAAACGACAGTGTAACAATAAACAACAACTTATTTACAAACATGGGGACAAGTATCTTTTGTGAAAACAACACACACCCCAAAATATTTAACAATGTATTTCTTGAAAATTCTAGTTTTACAGGTGGAAGGGTAATTTACTGTAAGACAAACTCACACCCACTTATTGAAAGCAACACGCTCTATTGCTCAAGTATTTACAGCGATTCAGCAAAGCCAATTATAAAACGGAATAGGTTTATGGGACAAACTTATTCGATAGGGCAACAATATTGGCTATTAACCCTAAGGAACAATTCTGATGTAAAACTCGAAGCCAATTTATTTAAGAATAACTCATTTGCTGTTTTAGTAGATTCTTCAAAGTGTTCCAGTTATAATGACTTAATTACTAATTGTTCGCAAGCCTACGGATTTCATAATAATTCAATTGGACATATTTATAACAGCACGATATATGTTGAAAATGCGGGTGTTACTTGTACTGGAAGTTCAACAGTAGATATAATAAATTCAGTGGTATTGAGAGTTGGTAGTAGTTGGGGAACAGCTTTAAGGAAATTCGATAATTCCATGATATACTCAAAATACTGTGTGTTATCTGACTTCTTTGATGGTGAAAATCATATTTATAAAGATCCGTTATTTGTTAATTCAATTGGTGGAGATTTTCATATATCATCAGAGAGCCCTTGCATTGATGCTGGTACAATTGATACAACGGATTTTAACCTACCCACAACAGATTATGAAAACAATCCAAGAATTAATAATGGTATAATAGATATTGGATGTTATGAATTCATTAAACCTAATTCAGTTGAGAATCAGAAGAGGGATTTTCCTAACATTTACTCTTTAGCCCAAAATTTCCCAAATCCGTTTAACCCGAGTACAACAATTAGCTATCAGTTGCCTGCAACAAGTTTCGTAACACTTAAAATATTTGATATTCTTGGAAATGAAGTTGCAATTTTGGTTAATGAGGAGAAAGAAGAGGGGTCATATAACTACCAATTGGGAATTAAAAATTACAACTTATCCAGCGGAATATATTTTTATCAATTACGTGCTGGAGATTTTGTGGGAACAAAAAAGATGTTGTTAATGAAATAAAGGTGGCCTGTGAAAAACGTAATTTATATTATTCTTATTTTGCTTTTTGTTCTTACAGCATGTCAAAAAGAGAACTCAGTTCAACCTTTCAATTATGAAAGAGACACGCCAGCATGGTTAAAGGTGAAAATTGATAGCATGGCAACCGCTCCAGATTATATTGGGACAGTAGTTTATAGATATGAATTGCACAAGCAATTTATTTATCACATCATGTTTCCTATAAGTTCTTGCGCTTATTGTGAATTATATTTACACGATGGCAGTAAGGTGCAACTCTCGGAGAATTTGTTGTCTGATTTTCTTCAAAACAGAACAAATGAAATAATTATTTGGGCGAGGTAACGTTGGATTCTGATGCTGGTACGTTAATGAAAACAAGTAAAACGATTAAACATTTAGCGCTATTAAAGTCATCATCCTCACATATTATAAGAGACAGATATTGGCGGACGATTATTTTGATAGGATTGATTTTTACCTTCCAAATGTTTTGGGGTTGTAAAGACAAGGTTACATCTCCTCCTTCACTCGACAACCTCCATGTGAGTTTTGTTAGTGGTTTTATTGGGGCTGATCTAATGCCCATCATTGAACCAGATCCTATAGATTGCAGAATCATCATCGTTGCAGAAAATTCAAGTCGAACAGATGTACTTAACAACTTGACCGTCGGGCAAGCCGATGTGTTTCTAAATTCAAATAATCAAAGGTTGGGCACTATTAAATTTAGTACTAGCTGGGATGGAAGGCTGAATCCATTAGAGCGAGATACCATAAGTTTAACAAAAGTGGTTGAGCAGACCTCTCCGTTCAGTCCACAATGTAATAAGACTGTATACATAAATTTGGTTATCCAAAATGGAGAGAAGAGTTTTGTTACTATAAAAACGGATAGCATAGGCTTTACCTGTGTTTATTGAAGAAAGGTAAAATTATGAAAATATTACTTGGTGTTCTTACAGTATATCTTTTGTTTATTTCACAGACGGGTTGCAAAAGTAATAGTACAGAACCCATACCAGATCAGCATTCTCATGATTCCACTTTTATAACCGAGAGGAAACCAAATCTCTATATTTATCCGAAAGAGGAAATGAATCTTTCTGTTACAATTGCGTTCCCTCGCGGAGGTAAAATCACTGAATCTCTACCAATCTACAATGAGGGCTGGTCTGTAGCAGTAAAACCATCTGGATTAATTGACAACATCTATGAGTATTTATTTTACGAATGTAGAGTGCCAGACCTCACACAAAAAGCATATGGATGGTTAATCCCCCAAAACAATATGAAACAGTTTTTTAAAGAAAATATGTCCACATCTGGTTTTAATGAAAAAGAGATTAAAGATTTTACTGACTATTGGGCACCCCTCTTAAAAGATTATTCCTACTATGAAATTTATCCCCAGTACAAAAGTACGTTGGACGAGATGTCGATACTTCAGTTTTCAGTAACACCAGACAACCTGTATAGATTGCAATACGTAATTATCGGTAGAGATAACAGCGACATTACAATCCATGCGCCACAAATTGAAGTTGCAAATAGAATAGAATTCTATTTAGTTGAATGGGGTATTGTACTCAAATGATAGAGGCTAAACGAAATATTGGTACACTGAAATTGAATGGAAGTACTTTCTACAAGATATTAGCTCTTTCTTTGTTTTTATTTCTCAGTACGAATGCACAGATTGTCCCAACAATTGACTGGGTTCAAATCTATGACGGAGTTAGCGGGGGAATTGATATGACAAACGACGCTAAAATGGATAAAGAAAATAATCTTTATTTGGCTGGTAGAAGTGCTGGTGTCGATAGTAGTCAAGATTTATTAATCTTAAAATATTCTAATCAAGGAGAATTGAAAACTGAGATCCGATATGTTTCCGCTCCATATTCTTGGGAAGAGGCAAATTCAATTGCTCTTGACAGTTCAAATAATCTCTACTGCATTGGAAGGGCTTCATTCGGAACAATATCGTTTTATACTATAATTCAAAAATATTCATCAAGCGGGAGTTTGATCTGGTCTAAAAGTTTTGAAAATCATTCCGAAGGGGGAATAATAACGGTTGATCGTGATAACGATGTGATTACTAATTATTACCAAAACGGTATTTGTTTCACCAAATATAATTCAATTGGGGATTCACTTTGGACAATAAAGATCAAAGATGATACTAGTACTTTTAGAGTAAATAAAATATTGACTGATGAGAGCAGTAATATTTATGTTGCGTTAACTCAATATTATAACGGAGGCGATGTCCCGAATACTCTAGTGAACACATACAAGTTTGATAAAAATGGAAATTTTATCTGGCGAAAATCGTTTGATGGCAATTACACGTCGAAAATCTTATTTGATAAGAATGGTAAACTGATGCAGCTTATCAGCGATCCCTATCACGGGTCTCTTGTGAAAATGAATAAAGACGGAGAGATTGAGTGGCAAATAAAAAACAATGAGCTGGTGATGACCGATTTGGGTGTCGATAATAATAACAATCTTATCGTGACTGGTTATGGTGTGTTGAGTGATTCGTATGACTATGTGATAAAAAAGTATTCGTTTGATGGAGTAGAAAAATGGACACAAATCTTTAACAGCGAAGAAAAATTAAACGATTATGCTTCGGCTTTGGTTATTGATAAAGACAATAATATTTACGTTACGGGAAGTTCGCATAACTCAATCAGCAAGGGTGTTTCCTATACTGTTAAATATGGAGAGGATGGAACACTTTTGTGGCAGCAAAAATTTGATGCACCACACAGTATTTTTGAAAACGCATCTTATATCTTCCTTAATGACAGCAACAATGTATTTGTTGGTGGAGATGTAGCAGATTCAACAAACGGCTGGAATTTCTTTGCCTTCAAAATCAAACAAGTATTAAAAACGAGAGTAGAACAAGGAAATAACGAACTACCAGTTGAATATATTTTAAGCCAAAACTTCCCAAATCCGTTCAACCCAACAACCAGTATACAATATGCTTTACCTTATGAAAGCAATGTAAACATAACTGTTTATAATACTCTCGGACAGATTGTTAAAACATTTAACGAAGGAGCCAAAGCATCGGGTTCTTATTCATTAAACTTTAACGGTGAAGGACTTTCTTCTGGAGTTTATTTGTACAGTATTAATGCTATGTCGGTGGATGGGAAACAGAATTATCGAGCTACGAAAAAAATGATATTTATGAAATAAGGAATAAATAAAATGAGAGAATTAATTCTAATTGTTTGTAATACTTTTTGGAGTACCGATTGTGTCACAGCGATAAAAATAAATTATCTCCGAATATTCATTGTATTGCTTGCGTTTCTAATGCTTACTCAAGGTTGTAATAAGAATGAAAAAATAGTGGAGTACGTCTACATACAAACACAAGACGGAAAAGTCTATATAAATGAGACTAAGGTTGAGATTGGACAAAAAATAACAGCTCATTTTATAAATACGGATTCAATTAAAGTTTACTCAGTTACTCTCAATGAAAAAAATGTCACCTATAAACAGATTGATGATAGTACAGTTACCCTTATTGTTCCCCATACTTATACTGGCAACAATGTAGGGAATTTTATTTTCTACTGTTGGATGCCATCAACTACTCCTACTGATACCGTTTTAGTAAGCAACCAGATCAATTATAAATATGAGAATTTACCTATCGGTACATCTGTTAAATGGAATACAAATGAAAAAGTTACGGAATATGATTCACGGAAATATGATGGCTTGAGTCAAAACGGTTGGAATATTCAAAGAAACTATGATACGGTTAAATTTATAAGGAGCTATCCATGTCATGATGAATGCGGCATTACCGAAACGTTAGTATTTATGGACAACGGAAATAATACACTCCCTAAGTTTTTATACGCTTCATTCGACCGTATTGAATGGATGAAAGATCCAATTCATCTGAAGGCGGAGCAAGTCACTAAAATCATGCTGGATAATTGGGATAGTAATTCAATCTGTAGTGGGACATTTTCTTCCCCAGATTACAGTTGGGTTTTTTGGAATAAAAAATAAATCTTCAAAAAGCGATAGGCTGTGGAAATATTTATAATGTTTATTGAAAATAAAGGTAGTCCTTGAAAAATGTAATTTATTTTATTCTTGTTTCTCTTCTAGCGTTTACGTCTTGTAAAAAAGATAGCAACCCAGATTCTACGGTTGACCTTTCTCCAACGATTTCGTATTCGGGAAAAGTGTACCACACTGTAAAAATTGGTACCCAAACTTGGCTTAAAGAAAACCTAAATGTAGGGGTAATGATTGACAGTCTGCAAAACCAAAGTAATAACGGGACAATAGAAAAATATTGTTATAATAATGACACTGCGAACTGTAATAAATATGGTGGGCTATATCAATGGAATGAAGCTATGGCTTATGATACATCAGAAGGTGCAAAAGGAATTTGTCCAACTGGGTGGCACATACCAACACTAGCAGAGTTTCTAACACTTGTAACAGAGGTAGGAAATGATGGAAATAAATTGAAAAGAGAAGACCAAGGAAGCGGAAGTGGTGTAGGCACCAATATAAGCGGATTCTCTGCCTTGTTAGCGGGCTACCGATACGACGATGGTGCCTTCTACGATTTAGGAGGCCACGCTTTCTTTTGGAGTTCTACGGAGTACAATGCACCGAAAGCCTATAACATGACCTTGTGGTACTATGATAGCGATCTCACCATGACCAATTACTACAAGGATTACGGTTTTAGTATTCGCTGCCTAAAGGATAATTAAAATATTTTTCTATTTGATTTTTCTCGATAGGACACAATTAAAAAATCCAAATAAAAAAAATAAAAGCTTAATTTCTATTACGAATAACGAGACGCTGGGTTCACAGCCTAGTCGGAGGCGACATGAGCCTCCCGTTACCTATGTTCGGCAAAACGAGTTTTGCCTTGCGATTAAAACTTTGTGAAAAATCAAGCCGACCATAACGATCGGCTTTTCAACCACAGCATGCTTGAGACTTTTACAATTGGAAACTGAGAATCTTCAAATTTTTCGCTACGTTAAATCTCATACAACGATGACGAAATTTTTAATTAGGACTGAGAATTGATAAGTAAGTTCAAGAAAACTAGTAACAGTAATCAAATTCATATAAATAAATCATAGAGGTAATTAAAATGAGAAAAAATAACCCATTTGCAGCTTTAATCTTCATCATAATTCTTGGTATTGGAGTAGGATTAGCCTTTGCCATGTACAATGCTGCGGCTAATACCGCAAGCGTGTGGATTGGAGTCATTGCATTTGTCATCGCCCTCTTTGTTTCTCTCTCAATTAAAGTCGCGGATCAGTGGGAAAGAGTGGTGATATTGCGATTAGGCAAATTCCGCGCTCTCAAGGGACCAGGACTGTTTTTCATTATTCCGATCATCGACGCTATACCTTACTGGATCGACACCCGCGTGATCACAGCATCTTTCAAAGCAGAGAAAACACTTACTAAAGATACAGTTCCTGTAGATGTAGATGCAGTGTTGTTCTGGAAAGTTATAGACCCAAAGAAGGCAGCCTTGGATGTCGCCGATTATCAAAGTGCTATAAGTTGGGCATCCCAAACGGCTTTGCGTGATGTTATCGGTAAAACCATGCTTTCAGATATGCTGGAAGGTAGGGAAAAGATTAGCGATGAGTTACAGAAAATCATTGATGTACGTACCGAGCCATGGGGCATTAATGTTATTTCTGTAGAAGTCAAGGATGTACTGATTCCTCCAGCTTTGGAGGATGCGATGTCAATGCAGGCTCAAGCTGAAAGAGAACGTCAAGCCAGGGTAATTCTGGGAGATTCGGAAAGGCAGGTTGCTGAAAAATTTGAAGAGGCGGCCAAGACCTACACAAACAACCCTGTGGCATTGCATTTAAGAGCGATGAATATGCTCTATGAAGGTTTGAAGCAAAATTCAACGATTGTAATTGTACCCAGTTCAGCATTGGATACAATGCAGCTTGGTGGTATAGCGGGGTTAACGGCATTGACAATGGGCATCGGCCAGGATAAAGTAAATAAGGAAAAGGAAAACGAGGCCAGAAAACAAGAATGACTTCAATAAAAGAAGTCCCCGATGGAAATTTTTATGGATCGATAAAAAACGGTGTGGACAAGAAAACAAGATGAGAGAAAAGACTGCGATTAAATATTTGTTTGTAGATATTTGCGACTTTTTGCTTATCGGGACTAAGTATAAAATCCCAAATGAAAAAATTACAACCTGATTTCTAAATCTGGAAATCATCTGACCGACTTGCCAGTCCCAACTTCGATTGGCGGAGGTGGTGTATGGAACCTAAATCCGCCATGAATCAGGACTAACAGAATGTGGGCTGTATTGAAATGGGAATGGTTTTCAAAAGAACCGTTAAAACAGTCTTTACTTCTCTGCGGGAACAGTTTTACAAATCCCGACTTGATAGTCGTGTTTTATATCTTAAATTTCAAGGCACATAATTGTAGTTTTAGCAATTAATAAGTTTATTAAACATCGGAGAATAAAATGGAAGTTAAAATAGAAGACAACAAACTCATCATCACAATTGAATTGCAAAAGCCAACACCCAGCGCATCCGGTAAAACATTAGTTGTAGCGACTACACATGGAAACACCCA
>JALNWB010000153.1 GCA_023231105.1 Ignavibacteriaceae bacterium
AAGCTCAAAATCAATCTTCTTTAAAAGAAAAAATGCGAAGATTCGGTTATCTTCGCATTAGAGGGGGTGGGCAGGGACGGAATTGAACCGCCGACACAAGGATTTTCAGTCCTTTGCTCTACCTTATTTTATAATAGGTTACAGCACGGTGAAGACTTTTTTGAACACTGATTGACTACTTTTTGAACTTAGATAGGAGCTTTTATATGTTTCTTTCTAAGCGACCAAACGGATTTTATTACATTTATTTTTCAAGCGCAAGCGGAAACCGGATTTCAATTTCAACAAAGTGCAAACTTAAATCTGATGCGCTGAAATTTCTTTCAAATTTTACAGAAGAAGTTAAATTTCGGCAAAAAGATTCTACCATTCCTATCACACTACCAGACTTCTTTTTTGAGTATCTCAAATACTCCGAATCAATCCACAGCAAGAATACCGTTTTATCAATTAAATCTTGCATCAATTCGATGGAGAACCATTTCTCAAAAATCCCGATAAGTGAATTATCTGAAATTAAGTTGATGGAATACTACCGGCAACGAAGTAAAGTAGTTTCATCTTTTGTTATCAGACGGGAGCAAATATATTTCCAAAGTATATGTAAGTGGGCAATGAAAAGGAATTATCTGAAAGAAAATCTTTTGCAAGGGATAAAGAAACCGAAACTACCGGAGAAACAACCTCTATTCTTTTCAGAGGCAGAGTTCCAAATATTGCTCAATGCAACAACCGATAAAGATTTGAGAGACTTATTTATAATCGGAGTTAATACCGGACTTAGACAAATGGAACTGCTAACCTTAACTTGGAATCAGATAAGTTTTAAGGATAAAATCATTCTCCTGGATAACCAACAGCATATTACTAAATCTAAGAAAGCTGCTTCCGTACCGCTTAATTTAAAATGTTTACAAGTCTTGACAGAAAGAGAGCTGAATAAAAAAAGTGAATATGTTTTTACTTATGAAGGTGAACCAATTAAACAGCAATTTATTTCTCATAAGTTTAAGAAGATAATCAGAGCAGCGAAGTTAAGTGATTCCTTTTCATTCCATACTTTACGACATACATTTGCATCTTGGTTGGTACAGAGAAACGTACCGATTCAACAGGTACAACAGCTTTTAAGACACTCCGATTTGAAAACTTCGCTAATCTATGCACACCTTCGGAATGATAATCTTTCAACTTCCGTAAACCTATTGAATTGAGTAATTGAGATGAACCGTAAAACACTACCAAACTGCATTAGAGGCACACCAGGACACGATAATAAACCAGGCGATGATACCTTTTAGTGCAAAGAAGAACATAAATAAAACAAATTAATTTTAACAAAAGGAGCTTTACCATGGAACAGGAAACGAAAAACAATCACTTAAAAATTTCCGAATTAACTTGTGATATTAAAAATATAGGAGATGTCATTTTTGACATATTTATCGAAGGAGATTTTCACGATGATGATTACGATGAAACTTTATACAGAATTGAATCACTTGCTAAAGCAGTTGGTAAATGTTGCAAAGACCTTTCAAAGGAATGTAATAAAGGCTTAAACATATTAAATGAAGCTGAAAGCGATACAGCAATAAACATCGAAGGGAAATTAGCAGAAGCCTAAGAAATACCAAATAATACCAAATGGAGATAGGGGGTTTTTATTCAATTTAAAAGTGATTAAATTTAACCGAAGCAAAAAAACATTATGAAAAAGTTATCGAGAGAGCATAAGTCAGAGGTAGTAATTCCTTACGCTGTAGTTACTCCTAAGAGGGAAAATAACGAAGAAATAACGAAGAACAGCAGGAGAAATAACGGCAAAGAGTAAGCTAAAAACCAATAATAAAACCTAAAAGAAAACCGAAAATACACATAGAAAACACATAGACAGCTAAGAAATACCGATAGAATACCAATAGAAACGAATAGAGACCGGGAATTAAGCATAAAAGGATGCTAAGAAATGCTAAGGTTTACAACCTAAGAAAACCTAAGATTATTTGTAAGGTTTATACTAACGAAAGCTAACATTTTGATGGTAAATGATGGTATTGAAAACCTTGCAAAACCTTGCATAAATGTTAAGAAATCCTAAGATTTTGGGAACATAAAAACGGTTAAAAAACGGTATAGAAGAAAAAAGACGGTTAAAAGACGGTTCAATAAAAACCAATAGAAAACCAATAGAAAAGAAAAATAACGGTTAAAATACGGTACAAATAGCAGTAGAAAAACGAAGAAAAAACGAAGAAAATATTTTTAGAGGATGAACATGGAAAAAATAAAAGTCATGGTTTTAGAACTGGTACTTGCAATATTTTTGATAATTGCAATTTTATTTCCACCATATAAATACTCATTTACGAAAGAAGGTTATACCAGGACATCAGAATATGGAAGTTTCCACCAGGAAGGGCAATATTATGAATTTAAACAATACGAATACGTTTTCTCTAATCCTCAAACGACATTTTGGAACGAGGAGCATCAAGAGAAAAGATATTTTAAAAGAAATTTATTGTATGGTGAATTAGCGGTCGAATGCCTCTTAGGTTTAGTAATTTATAGTTTATCGTTATTCATAAAAAATAAGATTACTAATTTGAAAGATGATGAAAAAAGTTAATAGAATTAGCCAATGAACCTGAAAAGAATGAGAACAAACCTGGAAACATTTCTCAAGGAGATGAAACCGGAGACGTACAAGGAGTTGAACGCCGAAGGGAGCCTCCAAAATTACCTGAACCGGGAAGCACGGTCAATGCTGGAAACATACGAGACCATTAAACGTCAGTTGGAACCAACCATGAAGGTACAAGCAGCAGAAGCGGCGTTGGAGTTCGTAAACCAACAGTTAAAGGAAACGGTAACTGAGGACGACCTCCTGGAGTGGGATAAGATTGAAGGTGAAGATGAGGATAAGAGTGACGAAACAGAATTTGAAATAATGGAATCGACAACATCATTAATTCCTCCCCAAGAACTTTGGCAGATGATAATAGAGATGTTCCTTTGGGAGAGGGAACACAACAACCCGGAACTAACGAGTATGTTAGAGGGATGCGGACTACTGGACGAGGAGAGCGAGGAAACAGCCCTATTCCTTCAAACACTGCAAAACGCCAGCCCGGAGAAAGCAATCAAACTCTTAACGAAGGAGTACAGCCTGATAGAGTTGAGCAAGATTTACAACCGACTGAACGCAAAACTGGGGGACAACGGACTGAACCCGGAGGAAGTGAAAACAGTAGAACAGGTACTGCTCGCAGTATTGATAATGCTGGGATAATAGATTATGAAGATGATTTGAATTAGTAAACCTTAAAACCATAAAATAAATTGCAAACGAAATATTTAATCCTGTACCATTCAACGCAAGTTGAGGCTGATGCAAACAGCTTTATGGTGGTACAGGATTTTTTTGTTAGGTGAAGATATGAAAAAAGAAAAATTTAATGCAGTTAAAGCATTGACCGAACCAAAGGAACAAAGTTTTAATCCTAAGGAACTTTTAAAGGCTTTAACAGAAATGTACGACTGCATAAAAATAAATTCAGTTTGGGATAAAGAGGGATTGAGTGAAATGTTCTTTAAAGCAAATAGAAGTTTGATAAAGAAGAAAATCATTTCAAATAAAGACCTCACTGCCGCAAGAGAGAAGCTCTCACAAACTTATTCTGCCGATAGCAAAGAATTTGATATTGTAGTTATGCTTACGAACGTATTTATTGAACTAACAATCGAGATGAATCTATCAACCGAGATTAAATATTTAATCCATCTTAAAGAGATATATGCAGGCACACCGAAAAAGAAAATTGAAGGGGAAGCATTAAACCTTGATATGGGAAAAGGAATTATCACAATAAACGAAAAACCTTTTGATGGATTAATAAGAGGAATTGGACTTACGGTATATTTATATTCAACTATTACCTTTGAGCAAAATAACAAGTGGCGAGAAGAATATATCAAATTATTCCAACAGCAGGGAAGAGAAAAATTATTAACACCAATTCACACTATCAATAAAAAGAATAAATGGGAAAAAGGTAAAATTGGGAGACCAGGCAGATTCAAAGATGAACAAGACTTCCATAAGGCAGTACGTTCAATTCCTAATTGGAAATCTCTGAATAAAACTCAAATAGCTAAAGCACTTAGATACGCAAGTCTAAGTGGATTAAACGAATTATTAAAAATAAATGAGTGGAGCTTACCTAAATAAATTACTACAGAAATTAAATAGTTTCTGTAGTCCACTACAGAAATTGAATTAACGAAGTAGAAAAAGTTTCGTTTATCTTTCATTTTCAAAACTTTCCCACCACAGAAACTACTGGAATGTCAGTTGTATATAAGGTCAAGCAACTGATATAAAAATCCAATAAATATTTTTTTAAGAATGCCGGTTGTCAGTTGCTAATGATTTTCCGGCATTTCTGTTTTAAAATAAAAATGCCGGTAAGACCTTACGAATTTTACCGGCAAAAAGGAAATTGACAAATGAAAGATAAACCTTTTATCTCACTCGACAAACAGCCGGGAAACCAACCACCTGATAAATATCGGTTAAATTTCTTGGTTTCTATGGCTCAAGTTTTCAAAACCATTCTTATATCTGTTCCCGGAGATACTGAAAGCAGAAAGCTATTACTGCACATCTCGGAAAATCTTTTGCTAAAAATTGGTGAGTACACAATTACATTCATTCACAATGTTGGAAGGGCTGAAGATGAAAAAGTTAATTGAGTTGATACCAACAAAATACCATTCAGTTTATAATGTGCAGCTTAACTTGCAAGAACAAACCCGATACATCGGCAAGGTGGATATTGCTTCGGAAGGAACTTTTTTAAGTGATAGGAAACAAAAGCACATCTTTAGAAAAACTAATTCTCTTGGCATCAATCATTC
Organism: Ignavibacteriaceae bacterium; assembly: GCA_023231105.1. Lineage (GTDB taxonomy): Bacteria > Bacteroidota > Ignavibacteria > Ignavibacteriales > Ignavibacteriaceae > UBA1563. The sequence continues at coordinate 4,924 of JALNWB010000153.1, forward strand.
TCTTTTGGTTGATGAATCAATACCATTCAAATGGATTGTAATTGACTTTGAGGGCAGAAAGTTAGTTACTTCACGCCTTTACTTCCTTACACACTCTCAATGTTTTCAATTTGGAAATAAAGGCTTTGAGCTACAATGCTTTTTACCTTTAGAATTATTCGGCATACAGAAAGCACGTGAATTTGAAGCGGCGCAAACTTTAAATCTTTTTCAAGAGGTGGCATAATGGAAGATGAAAAGACAATCCAAGAGCTTTACGAAAGCACAAGATGCCTATTGTTAAGTACCGAGAATATCGGAAACAGCGTCAAAGAAATTAAAAACGCAAGATTAAAAAATCATTTAACTGAAATGCTGAATACGTGTATTGCAGAGTTAGCTATAATTAATGATTTATTGTTTGAGATTTCGACCTGCGAAAACGACAGCGACATTGATTTTTTAATAAACTGCGCTGATGATGATGACAGCTTTACCGACCAAACAACATATTCCGAGAATTAAATGGCTGATGTACAGAAAGAAAACGGATATACTACAATAGCGAATGAACTCTTGGAAGCTATTACCGGAAGCAACTTAACACTTAGAGAGACTAAAATTATTCTTTGTGTAATTAGATATACGTATGGCTTCCAAAGGAAGGAAGCAGAACTTTCACTTAGATTTATTTCTGTATCCACAAATATAGATTTCCGACACACTCAAACCGTATTAACAAGTCTTATTTCTAAAAATATTCTGCTTATAAAAAAAGGTAATCAAGGGATTACCGGCAGAATTATTTCGTTAAATAAAAACTATGATTCTTGGAATACCCTTGACCAAATAGGTGACACTAACAAACCTTTAGCATTGACCAAAAAGGTGACACTTGCATTGACCAAAACAGCCAATGGTAGCATTGACCAAATAGGTGACAAAGAAAGACAAAAGAAAACATTAAAGAAAGAGGATTCTTGTTTCTTTGATTTGATACCTGATGAATTAAAAACAATAGAATTTAAAGAAGCCTGGCAAGATTGGATTACTTATAAAAAAGAGAAGAAAGATAAATTAACGGCATCAACAGCAAAACTACAATTCAAGAAATTAATTCGCTTTCTAAATGAAGGAATGAACCCGGTAGATATTATAAACCAAACTATCACAGAAGGATGGACAGGATTGTTTCCATTAAAACAAAACGGTGAATCTTCCCGACGTCGGGAACAAAATCAAGGGATATTAATTTTGTGAAAATGATGCAAATTACTTTTGACAAAGATGGCGGAGAAATTCAACTAACGACTAACAACCAAATGGAATTAGATGTTTGCCTACAGAATAATTACAAACCGATAGCAATGAAATTTGTTCCCGGTGATGAAAGAATAGAACCGGAGCCGAAAGATGAAAGAATCACCATCACACCGGGTTTTCTGATTCAATCTTTAAGAGAAAAAAGAAAAGGAATTAACCTAACGCCGTTAATAAAATTAGAAGTTGCAAAAGACCCGGCTTTAATTAAATGGTATGCGAAGTTTGAGCAGTTCAGAAAATTTTATGATGAAGAACTTACTTTGATGTTAGAAGAATGGAAATCTAAAAACGAAAGGAATTATTGTGACTAAACTTGAATTGAAAACGGAAAAGGAAATACAGCTTTTAGGATACCTTATTTCATCTCCCGGACTTGCAACAGAATTATTTTCTAAAGTTCCTGTAGAGCTGATTAGCAAAGATTTTCAAATTGTATTTGAGGAAATTAAAGAGCAAAGGAACTTAGACAAAATATCTTTTTTGCATATTCTCAAAAAAAATAACTTCCCGAAACTTGCAGAAGTTTTAAGTATTGGAAGTCAATACACCGGAGAGGGATTCTTGGAAAAAAGAATAATGGAATTTTACGAGATAACGGATTCAATAAAGACCGAGAATATTTTTAAGGACCTGCTGGAGATGAGTAAGGATTCATTAACCGGGTTATCATTGCTTACAGATTCAAAAGAACTGATTGAGAAGGAATTAGAAAAATATAATCGCTTTGATAAAGAAATAACATTCTCCGAGAGCATAGACGCAATTATCGAACGGATGGAAAAGCGAAACACTAAAGATGATTCAATCAAAACAAGAAACTTTCCTGCTTTTAACAAAGCAACCACAGGATTGAACGAGGGAAATTTAATCGGGATTGCCGGCGCTTTCAAAAATGGAAAGACTACCTTCGCTTTAAATATTGCCTTAGACTTGGCAAGTCAAAACATACCAACAGCAGTGTTTAGTTTGGAAATGAGTTTGAGCGAAATTCAGGATAAAATATTGGCGCACAAAATCGAAATTAAATATGAAGCATTGAGAGACCCGAAACAGTTAAGCGAAATTGAAAGAGCAAACCTGAACAAAGCATTGAATAAGTTAAAATCGAAAAGTGAACGGCTGTTCCTGTTTGATAGACTTTTCTCTTTAGCAGAAATCGAATCGAAAATAAAATACTTAGCGAAGTGGGAGAGCGTGAAAGTAATTATGATTGACTACATCGGACTGATTAAGTCAGTTTCCAAATTTAAGAATGTAGAGAACAGAGAAAGGGAGCTAAGCCAGATAAGTCAAAGTCTTAAAATCATTGCAAAAGAAAATAACGTAATTATTTTTATACTTGCACAGCTTAACCGCACCGGAATAAAAGATGCAACGTCAGGAAACTTAGCAGAAAGTTTAGGACTTGCAAGAGATTCTGACTTCCTGTGGACTATTCGCAAGTTAGCTGATGAAAACTTGGGTAACTATCAAAAGATAAAATTGAACGGAAAGGAACTTGCAACAACTTTAACCGAAAATGACTTTGTAGTTAAGTTAGATTCTTCAAGACACACCAAAGGGGGGAATTCATTTGTTGTAAGACTTGAAGAAAGTGGAAAGTTTAACGAGCTGATGATTAGCTACGCAGAAACACCACAGCGACAACAGACAGCAAAGCGAAATGAACCTTATAATTACTTTGAAAATCAGTATCAATAATGCTATTTGCTTTACTACGGCAATTAACGGCAAAACTTTAAAAAAAACGGAAAGAAAACGATGGCTGCAAATCAAACATCATTCAAAAAAGGAAATCCCGGCAGACCTAAAGGGAGTAAGAACAAGACTACTTTATTAGGTGAACGCTTAGGATTGAATTATCAGGATGTTTGCCAAGTTCCGCTTGATTTGCTTGCACAAGTGCAACAGCAAATAAAGTATCTACCGTTTAAGATGCAAATAAAAGCAGCTTGCATATTCCTCGACTATATTTATGGTAAACCAAAGACCGAATCCGGAAGAAAAAGAAAACTTTAAAAGGAGTATCATTAATGACTTATTTATTTCAGGAAGAAAGAGGAAAGAATTTTTACAGGATTCAAACGGATGAAAAAAATATTGCTCATACACTTAAGAGAAGAAATAACTTTCATTTATCCGGTATCGGTTTTAATGTTGGGCTATGGATTTTTAGTTGTGAATTTTCCAGACCGGATATAGCAAAAAAGATATTAAAATCCATAACAGGCAAAAAAGCGAAAATTGATTTAGATGGTGTTGTTTCTTTTTAGGCAGTATCTTTTATCGCTAAGGTAAAAATCTCTTGCCACAAATTAAAAAACAGCTTGAAACCTACGCTATTTGGTATGGTTTTTAACCTTCCGAACTGTACAAAACAAGGAATTTTCACGAACCATAAAAAGGGGAGTTTTCGGAAACCATAAAAAGGAGTTTTTCCACACTATAAAAAAGAGGTGAATTTTAATAAGATTAATATATCCCTTGACTTTGGCAAAGGAATGAATTAATTTTACAATTAAGATGAAAACAAATTTGATAGATATTAACAAACTAAGAGTACCTAACAACTTCGCAAAAGAAAAAGGTATCTCTAAAGCAATGATTTATATGTTAATGAAAGATGGTATTATTGATTGGATATGGATTGACGGATATAAGTTTGTTCATCTTACTGAAAAAACATTGAAGTACAAGAAAACGCAATTTAATAACGACTAAATTTTTAATTAAACTGAAAACTGTCACGATGAAAGAAAATATTTTAATTTGGAGAAGTTCAACCGATTTTTAGCTGTGACAGGCTATCAGTTTTCGGTTAGCTTCTCTTTTTTTTTAAGTTCTTTGAGCAGTTGAGACGGTCAGAAAAAAGATTGAACACCAAATTGAACACTAATTGCACACTCTTTTAGGATAAGTTTAGCTTTCAATGATTTTGATTCTTTCCAGGTCTATTTCCGAATCTTTTAAGGAATGTTGATTTGAAGTTGAGGAATGTTTTGATATTAAGCTCAAAATCAATCTTCTTTAAAAGAAAAAATGCGAAGATTCGGTTATCTTCGCATTAGAGGGGGTGGGCAGGGACGGAATTGAACCGCCGACACAAGGATTTTC
>JALNWB010000154.1 GCA_023231105.1 Ignavibacteriaceae bacterium
ACTTCAGATTACGATAAAGAAAAATTGCAAGAACGTCTTGCTAAACTTTCAGGCGGAGTTGCTGTATTGAAGATCGGCGCATCTACTGAAATTGAAATGAAAGAAAAGAAAGCCCGTGTTGAAGATGCACTTCATGCAACCCGCGCAGCAGTTGAAGAAGGAATTGTTCCCGGAGGCGGTGTAGCTTTCATTCGTGCAATTTCTATTCTCGATAAATTAAAAGGTGATAACGAAGACCAAACAACCGGTATTCAAATCATCAGAAAATCCCTTGAAGAACCGTTGAGACAAATTGTTTTCAATGCCGGTCTTGAAGGTTCTGTTATCCTTCAAAAAGTTAGAGAAGGAAAAGACGATTACGGATTTAACGCTCAAACTGAAAAGTATGAGAACCTTGTTAAAGCCGGAGTAATCGATCCTACCAAAGTTACAAGAACTGCATTAGAAAATGCCGCTTCTGTTTCTGCTCTGCTTCTTACAACCGAAGCTGTTGTTTACGAACAGAAAGAAAAAGAAAAATCTATGCCTGCTATGCCTCCCGGCGGTATGGGTGGTATGGACGGAATGTACTAATCGTTCTAATTCACTTAAAAAAGGCGAAGAAAAATCTTCGCCTTTTTTGTTTTAAATGTTCAGAAACACTTTCTCAATCAACATTATCTTTTTATTTTAACGCATTATAAAATATTTTTTGCAAGAATGGATACCATTAAAGTTACAGACGAATTTGACGAACTCCTGAAAGAAGTATTCGAACATCTCGAACAAGGACGTTTTAGGATGGCTTTAACGTCGGCTTTGAAGGTCTATGAATTAAATCCAAACGATTACAGGTCCGTCGTTTGTCTCGCATGGGCTTATTTAGAAAATGGGAATTCTTCTTCTGCTTTAGAGTATGCAGACTTAGCCTGCCAGATCGAAGAAGAAAAAGCATTCCCACATCTTTACCGCGGATATATTTTACTTCGTCTTGGAATTTATGAAGGCGCTATCCAGGATTTAAATTATGTAATTTTCAAAGAAGAAATTTCTGTTGAGAAAGCATTACATTTTAAAGCACAATGTTTAGCCGGATTGGGTAAATACTCTGATGCCCTTGAAGCATTTGAGTCATCAGTTTTGGCAAGCTCAAACCCTTTAAATGAAGAATCACAAAAGTTGCGCTTATGGTATAGGGATGCCACGGGACAAAAAAGTACATTCCTTACCAAACTTTTAAATAAAGAAAAAGAAAAAAACTATCTGCAAGAAGCCCACGAAGCGTACAAGTTAAAAGAGTATTGGTTTACGTTATGGGCTTTGAATAATGTTTTAAGCGATCCAAAGCAATCTGAACTCTTCAATCAAGCAAAATTTTTAGAGCTCGAAACATTGTTGGCATTATTTCAATTTAAAAAAGCTTTAACAAAGGCGAATGAATATCAGAGGGATTTCAAAGACGATCCGAAATTCAAAACTTTATATTCGAAAATCACAAACCGTGAAGAGTTTTATACTCCCCCGGTAACTAAAGAATCAAGTGCTTATGCTGAACAAAAGAGTGAAATTACTAAAGAACTCCCTTCCGAAAAAGAAATTAAAAGAAAATCTGTTGTAAAAACAATAACTAAGCGTACAGATTTCATCCCAACGGAAATATCAAAACATACTCCGCTTCATGCTAAAACTTTTGATCTTATAGCTAACCTACGTGCGCAAAAACGGATATATTTGCTTCAATTCGAAGAGAATAAAATTCGTTATATCGGCGTTGAAGTAGTGGTTACAAATCCTTATTACAATTATGTGGATGTTGTTGCTGAAGGAACGGCGATCTGGTATTTAAATGATGAGGAAGTTGGGACTTATACTTTTACAATCAATGTTGATAAAACCTGGAGCCATTTTGAGTTTGTGCAAAGCTGGGGAACGGATACAACAGGATTTTGGCAGCGCGGGCAAGGAAGAGTAGATATTTATTTGAACGGCGAGCTTACTTGTTCACGCTGGTTTCTTATCGGCTCGCAAGAAATTGTTAATAACGAAGAAGTTGAAATTATTGCACAAGACTCTTCTCTCGGCATTTCAGACACAAAACCGAAAAAAGAAACTGAAGAAGTTATTGATGGAGAAAAATCCCTTGAACAATTATTAAAAGAACTTGATGCATTTACCGGATTAAAAAATATTAAACAGGCAATGCGCGATTTTGTTGATTACCTCACTTTTATCAATGAAAGAAAAAATCTTGGACTGAAAACTCAAGAAGGGATTTCACTCCACACTGTTTTTCTCGGCAATCCCGGAACTGGTAAAACAACTATTGCACGATTACTTGGAAATATTTTTAAAGTGATGGGATTATTGGAAAAAGGTCACATTGTGGAAGTTGACCGCGCTGCTTTAGTAGGACAATATATCGGTGAGACGGCGCAAAAAACCGACAAACTTATTACCGACGCACTAGGCGGTGTTCTTTTTATTGATGAAGCTTACACTCTTGTAAAAAAAGGGGGCGGAAATGATTTCGGGCAGGAAGCTATTGATACGTTACTGAAAAGAATGGAAGATAAAGCCGGAGAGTTTGCCGTTATCGTTGCCGGTTATACAGACGAGATGAACGGTTTCCTTGAATCTAATCCGGGAATGAAATCTAGATTTTCTCACAATTTTGTTTTTGAAGATTATACTCCTCAAGAATTGATAGAAATTTTCAAACAAATGGCAAAAAAAGAAGAGTACATTATTTCAGTGGAAGCTTGCCAGGATTTAGAAAAAGAATTCACAAGATTGTACCGCAAACGTGATAAAACTTTTGGAAATGCACGATTGGTTCGCACGCTTTACAACGACGCTAAAATGCAAGTCGGCAAAAGAAGTTCTAAACTTCAAGTTGCGCAACGGAATAAAAAAACATTGTCAACTATCATGCAGGAAGACATTCAGGCTATACTAAAAACTACATCCGCAAAAGATTTTCATGTTGGAGTTGATGAAGAAAATCTAAAAGTTGCACTTGTAAAGTTAGAGCAGCTAACCGGTTTATCTTCTGTTAAAAAAGAAATTTCCGAACTTGTAAAACTCGCAAAGTTTTATCACCAACAAGGTGAAAATTTACAAACCAAATTTTGCGACCATATTGTTTTTTCAGGCAATCCCGGAACTGGCAAAACAACTGTAGCAAGATTGTTTAGCCAAATTTATGCTACTCTCGGGATTTTGGAAAAAGGTCATTTAGTTGAAGCCGATCGCCAGGCATTGGTTGCAAGTTTTGTCGGCAAAACCGCAGAAAAAACTACCGAACTTATCAATCATTCTCTTGGCGGTACGTTATTTATCGATGAGGCTTACACCCTCGTAAAAAGCGGCGATAGCGGAAGTGACTTTGGAAAAGAAGCGATCGATACTCTTTTAAAAAGAATGGAAGATGACCGTGGAAAATTTATTGTTATTGCCGCAGGTTATACCGATCAAATGAAATCATTCTTGGATAGCAATCCCGGAATGCAATCCCGTTTCACAAAGTTTATTACGTTTGAAGATTACACTCCTGATGAATTAATGACAATAACCGAGCATTCATTATCGGAAAAACATCTTTCGCTTGATCCAACCGCAAAAGAAAAACTTGCAAAATATTTTAATGAAATTTATCGGACGCGTGATAAAACTTTTGGCAATGCACGGCTTGTGAGAAATATTGTCGGCAATGCGATCCGTAAACAAGTTTTGCGAATTGTTGATATTCAAAAAGAAAATTTAACTGAAGAGATCACACAGACCATTCTTGCAGAAGACATTCAAGAATTACATTCGATTAAAGAAGAAGGAAATAAGATACAAATCATCGGCGACAAAGATTTGCTCGAAAAATATTTGATGGAATTAAAAGAATTGCCGGGACTTGATTCCGTAAAAAAATCGGTTGAAAAACTTATCAACAGTTTGAAGGTTGCAAAATTACGTGAAGCGAGAGGATTAAAAGTTCTTCCTAAAAATCTTCATTCGGTTTTTCTCGGTAATCCTGGAACCGGAAAAACTACAGTTGCACGTTTGCTCGCAAAAATTTATAAGGAAATGGGGCTGCTTGAAAAAGGTCATTTAGTTGAAACCGATAGAGCCGGATTGGTCGCGGGTTATGTTGGACAAACTGCTAAGAAAACTGATGAGATGATTGAAAAATCTTTAGGCGGTTTGCTTTTTATTGATGAAGCTTACACCCTTACACGAGGCGGTGGAAATGATTTCGGACAGGAAGCAATTGAAACTTTATTGAAGCGAATGGAAGATTACCGCGATAAGTTTGCTGTTATTGTTGCTGGCTATACAGGCGAGATGAATGATTTTATTGATGTAAATCCGGGACTAAAATCGCGCTTTACAAATTATTTTATTTTCGAAGATTATTCCCCGCGCCAATTATTAGAAATCGCTTCACTCATTTGCGAAAAAAGCGGTTACAAATTTGATGAAGGAGCACTTCAAATTTTAATGGAATATTTTAACACTCTCTATGAAAATAGAAATAAAAATTTTGGTAACGCGCGAACTGCAAGAAATCTTCTCTATAAAGCAATAGGTAACCAGGAAGAACGGATCTCCGCTTTTGTAAATGTTTCCGACGATGAATTAATAACTATTATTTATGAAGATGTTCAGAAAATTGATATTCAAGAATTTATTAAATGAGGTAAGTGATGGATACATTTTTACAAGCCGCAATTGATGAAGCCGAACAAGGCTTAAGTGAAGGCGGCATTCCAATCGGTTCCGTTATAGTTCATAATGGAAAAATTATCGGGCGCGGACACAACCGGCGCATACAAAAAGGAAGCGTTATTCTTCACGGTGAAATGGACGCTTTTGAAAATGCCGGAAGACAACCGGCTGCAGTTTACCGCGAATGCACTTTATACACAACCCTCTCCCCTTGCCCAATGTGTACCGGGGCAATGCTTCTTTACGGAATTCCAAAAGTGGTGATCGGAGAAAATAAAACTTTTCTTGGTGATGAAGCTTTGTTAAAAGAACGCGGAGTTGAAGTTGAAGTTATGAATGATGAGTCGTGCGTTGAAATGATGACAAACTTCATCAATCAAAATCCCGAATTATGGAATGAAGATATTGGAGTATAAAGGCAAATTTCAAAACTCAAATATCAAAAGTCAAAAACAATATTGATATAAAATTCCATTGTAAATTTCTTGTAATTCCTAACCTGGCAAAGCCGGAATCAAAATTGATTTACGAACAAGGATTAACGATTTTAGAAATTAGAAGATTTTGTCACATCAAAAATCAAATATCGTTAATCGTTAATCGTTATTCTTAATTTCTATTTATTTTCTTAAAATTATTCTTGCCATTTTGCTCAAAATATTTTTACTAACTATCTAATTAATTATGACTTTATTTGAACAAACAAACAAAATACTAATCAGCTGTCCTCTTCGCGCTGTTCCGTTTTTAAAAGAAGAAGTTCTCTCGCTGGGATTTCAAATCGTTGCAGAATCACTAACTCATGTTGAAATTACCGGAACGATGGCTGATACAATGCTGCTTAATTTATCAGTGCGAACGGCACACCGCGTCCTTTTTTATCTAAATGAATTTTACGCCGAAACACCGGATGAACTATATAGAAATTTCAAAAAAATAAAATGGGAAGATTATTTATCCGAAGACGGTTACATCAGCGTTTCATCCGCTGTTGATCACCCTATGGTGAATGATTCCCGTTTCCCGAATTTGAAATGTAAAGATGCGATCGTTGATAGGTTGCGAGACATTTACGGCAAACGCCCGGATTCCGGTTCCGAGCGAAGAGGCGCGATGATCTATTTTTATTGGAAAGATAATCTTTGCCGGGTTTTCTTTGATACTTCAGGTGTTACGCTCGCAAAAAGAAATTACCGCAAGATGCCTTTTCTTGCTCCGATGCAGGAATCACTTGCTGCAACAACGTTACTCGCCGCGAACTGGAAAGGTGAGGGAAATTTTGTTAATCCGATGTGCGGCAGCGGAACACTAGCAATTGAAGCGGCATTAATAGCCCTTCACAAAGCTCCCGGATTGTTCAAAGACAATTTTGCTTTCATGCATTTAAAAGGATACGATGATTCTGTTTGGCAGAAAATCCGTTCCGAAATAAAAAATAAAAGCTTGAAAAGTTTCAACGGAAAAATCATTGCAACCGATATTAGCGGTGAAGCAATTTATGCTGCAAAACAAAATGCAAAGACTGCCGGTGTTGATCATCTTATTGAATTTGCACAATGTGATTTTAGAGAAACAGAAATTCCCGAAGGCGGCGGAATTGTTTTTCTTAATCCCGAATATGGCGAACGGCTTGGCGAAGAATTAAAATTAGAAAGCGTTTATAAAGCTATCGGCGATTTCTTTAAACAAAAATGTCAGGGTTATACCGGTTATATTTTTACTGGGAATTTTAGTCTTGCAAAAAAAATCGGACTGCGGACAAAGCGGAAGATCCCTCTCTTTAACGGTACAATCGATTGCCGCCTGTTGGAATTTGAACTCTACAGCGGAACAAAAAAGACATTTTATTCAGACCCTTTGTAACACAGATTAATAATCTGTGTTACCGATAAACAGTTTCTTACGAGGAATTTTTTATGACAGACCAACATTTTCATCGCCGCAATTTGCCGCACCTTTATTACAGCGACGGAATATATTTTATTACCTACCGACTTCAAGACAGCATTCCCATTCACTTAATGAAAGAACTTCACACCGAATATGAAACAGCAAAGAAGAATGCATCTACACTTGATCAAAGCCGGATGAACCTTTTCAAAAAATATGACGACTTACTTGATAAGCACATAATAAATTGCAGCTATCTTACCATACATGAAATAGCTGAGATTAATATTTCAACGTTGCGCTTTCCCGACGGGAAAGATTATAAATTGATTTGCTTTTGCATTATGCCTAATCATATACATCTCGTGTTTAAATTGCTTGAAAATTCCCGAAGCATAAGTAAGATAATGCAGTCAATAAAAAGAATTTCCGCACGAGAAAGTAATAAAATATTACAACGCAAAGGAACGTTTTGGCTTGATGAAAGTTTCGATAGGATAGTGAGGGATGACAAAGAATTATATTTTACCATAGAGTACGTAGTAAACAATCCCGTTAAAGCGGGTTTATGCGAAAAGCCGGAAGACTGGAAATATACCTACCTTCATCCTGATTACAAATAATCTTTCAATCCAAGTTTTGTAACACAGATTATTAATCTGTGTTACCGTTTATATTAGCAGTAAATTGTTCAACAACCTTTTTTAGCAATGGAAATTGCTTTATCAACTCTTCCCTCTTCGCCAATTCAAAATCGGCAAAGTCAAAACCGGGAGCTACGGTGCAGCCTATCAACGAAAAAGATTTTTTATCATTCACTTCTGCGGCGAACCAACTAAACTTTGGAATTACAAATTGTAAAACTTCTCCTTCATCCAAATTTCTTCCAAGTTTTTGAGATGAGTAATTCCCAGCTTCATTAATTAAATGAATAATTAATGATGAGCCTTCATAAAAATGCCATATCTCATCCGATTGTAATTTATGGAAATGAGACACTTGTTCTTTATCCAGCATAAAATAGATCGAGGTAGAAACATTCCGCTTATCTAAGTATCGATCCGGCAAAGCTTCGATTGGTATTACCTCTTCCGAGCGGTAGATTTCTTTATAGTACCCACCTTCAGGGTGTTTGAGTAAATCTAATTTATGTATCCAGTATTTTGCGTTCATAAGACATCCATTTAATAATTTAATAACTTATAATCATAAAAATAGTTGATCAAAGACTAACAACCACAAACAATATTAGAATAACTTTTTTCCCCATTTCTTTTCCTCATCAGTCAGCTCGTGTTACTTTGATTAATTTTTGCAATACCGACGGGAACATTTTTACAACATATACAGCCATATTTCTAAATTTACTTTGAAGTAATATCTTTTGAATAAATGATGCAAGAATTAATCTTTTCTTAAAAAGCTTCCGCCAGCTATTTTTATAGAAGCGTTCTGTTTCTTCGGCAGATAAATTTTCCTTTCGTGATTTAACTAAAATACTTGCTATCAACTTAGCCGACTGAAGGGCCATTCCGATTCCGTCCCCGGCAAGAGGAGCGATCACACCGGCAGCGTCACCAATCATAAAGATGCCGTTTTTAACTAAATTCTTTTCCCCGAAATAAATATTTCCGCTCCCATAAGCCGGAAGCTCATTTATTTGTTCGAATGAATTCCCTACAAATATATTTTTAAAGCTTTCATTCATGGATATGAATTCAATAATATTTTGCCGCGACGATTTTTTCAGAGTCATGCGATTTTCAAGAAAAGCTAGTGTGACAGTACCATTATCAACTTCGTTCACTCCGCAATAAATTCCGTTAGAAACGTAAATGCGGATTTCATTCGGCAAAATATTTTTCAATCCGGTTTTTGGAAAATGAAATTTCACTCCGTTAAGAAATGACTTTTGTCCCGCGAAACTCCGGTTTAAAGTTTTATCAAGAATATTCTGTTTGCCGTAAGCGGCAACCACAAATTTACATTGTAGATCAATACTCAAACCGTTTTGATTTTGTGCTGATACTTTATAATCAACATCGCACTTTTCAATTTTAGATATCTCATACGGTTGGAATACTTTTACGCCTCTTTCCCGCGCGGCATCAAGCAACAAATTATCAAAAGCCGACCTTCTTAATCCGTAAGCTGTAAATTTGAAATTCGCTGATAGTTCTTTACCATTGCCGTTGATAAACCGAAATGAATTGATGGGATTTGGATGAAGTGAATTAAACTTGTCAAAAAGATTTAACTCTTTAATAATTTCAATAACTTCCTTGGAAAGAAATTCGCCGCACAAAGTTTCACGCGGAAAATTTTTCTTTTCAAACAAACAAACTTTAAATCCATACTCTGCAAGATATATTGCTGCCGTCGCACCGGCTGGACCTCCGCCGATAATGGCAACATCATAATTTTCTAAACTCATAAAATTAGATTATGGTTTATTTTGATTAAAACTGTTTTTGTAAATAACAACGCACCATCTGAATGCCCACTTCCGTTTGATGATATATTTGCAATTTAAACTATCAAGGATGTCTCGAAGTTCCTTCTTTGTAAATCCTCTTCTTACCGATAGCGGCGCATCA
>JALNWB010000155.1 GCA_023231105.1 Ignavibacteriaceae bacterium
AACGAAAAAAAAGAAATTATTGGTTTAGAAATTTTGGATGCTTCGAAGAGAATTCCTCTGGAGTCTCTTTTTGCATGGGCAATTGATAAAAAACAATTTATTTCAAAAAGAAAAAGCGCTTAACGAAAATTCAACTAACTACTAACAACAAACAAGCACATGTTCAAACAATATTCTGAATCTGTAAACTACGCAACTTTAGAAAAAGAGATTCTCCGGTTTTGGCAGGAAAATAAAATTTTTGAGAAAAGTATTCATTCGCGCAGCGAAGAAAAGACATTTACCTTTTACGAAGGACCGCCAACCGTAAACGGAAAACCCGGCATTCATCACGTGATGGCAAGAACTTTAAAGGATTTGATCTGCCGGTACAAAACTTTACAAGGTTATCAAGTTCACAGAAAAGCCGGCTGGGATACGCACGGTTTACCTGTTGAAATTGCGCTTGAAAAGGAATTGGATTTTTCACAAAAATCCGATATTGAAAAGTACGGCGTTGCTGCCTTCAACCAAAAAGCAAAAGATTTGGTCTATGGTCATATCGAAATGAAACAAGGCTGGCGAACTCTTACAGAGCGGATGGGCTATTGGATCAATCTTGACGACGCATACATTACTTGCACGAATGATTATATCGAATCGGTATGGTGGGCGCTTTCCGAATATGTAAAAAAGGGATTGATCTACAAAGGATTTAAAATTGTTCCCCAATGTCCGCATTGCGAAACTCCTCTTTCTTCACACGAACTTGCGCTTGGTTATGCAGATGTTCACGATCCGAGTGTTTATATCAAATTCAAATTGAAAGAAGAAGATGCTGCAATTTTAGTCTGGACTACAACTCCCTGGACGTTGATTTCAAACGTCGCTCTTGCTGTCGGTACGGAAATCGATTATGTAAAAATTAAAACAGAGAAACACGGAACATTTTATCTTGCCGAAGCTCGTTTATCGGTTATCAAAGAAGAGTACGAAATCCTCTCAAAAGTTAAAGGCGCCGATCTTTTAAATAAAAAATACGAACCGTTATTCTCATACGTTCCAACGGATAAAAAAGGCTGGTATGTTGTTCCGGGAGATTTTGTAAGCACGGAAGACGGTACCGGCGTTGTTCATATTGCCCCTGCATTTGGTGCGGATGACTATGAAGTTTCTAAGAAATTTGATCTGCCGTTTCTTCAACCGGTTACAAAAGGCGGAAGATTTACCGAAGAAGTAACTGACTTCGCAGGAAGATTAGTAAAATCGCTTAAGTTCACCACTCACGAAGAAAAAGGTGTTGATCCGGATGTTGTGAGAAATTTAAAAGAGCGCAATCTTATTTACAAAGCCGGGAATGATCATCTTCACTCTTATCCACATTGCTGGCGTTGCGATAATCCGTTGATCTATTATGCGCGAGACAGTTGGTACATCCGTACGACAGAAATTGCAAAACGGATGATCGAACTGAATAAAACGATCAATTGGTGTCCGCCTGAAGTAGGCGCTGGAAGATTCGGTAACTGGCTTGAGGAAAATAAAGATTGGTCACTTTCACGCGATCGCTATTGGGGAACGCCGCTTCCTCTTTGGTTAAGCGATGACGGCGATATGTTTGCAATCGGCTCTGTTGCCGAATTGAAAGAAGGATTTGTTGAACGCGATGGAAAGAAAATTCTTGTAAAAGATTTACCGGATGGAGAAATCGATCTCCATAAACCTTTTGTTGATGATGTTAAATTTGAGCGAGACGGAAAAATTTATAAGCGCACTCCGGAATTAATTGATGTTTGGTTCGACAGCGGTTCGATGCCTTTTGCCCAGTATCATTATCCTTTTGAAAATCAAGAGTGGTTTGATAAAAACTTTCCGGCGGATTTTATCTGTGAAGGAATTGACCAAACACGCGGCTGGTTTTACACGCTGCACGCAATTTCTACAATGTTGTTTGATAAGGTTGCGTATAAAAATGTTCTTGTTAACGATTTAATTTTAGACAAAGCCGGACAGAAAATGTCCAAATCAAAGGGGAATACCGTTGATCCTTTCAGTTTATTTGATAAGTACGGTGCGGATGCAACCCGCTGGTATTTGACGGTAAATAATCCACCTTGGCGCCCAACTTTATTTAGCGAAGACGATTTAGCCGAAACGCAAAGAAAATTTTTCGGAACGCTGTTAAATACGTATTCATTCTTTGCCTTGTATGCAAATATTGATAAGTTCAATTTCAGCGAAAAATTTATTCCTTACGAAGAACGCCCTGAAATTGACCGCTGGATCATTTCAAAATTAAATTCCGTTGTAAATGAATATCAGCAGTTTATGGATGCGTATGATGTTACGAAAGCGGCGCGGCTCATTTATTCGTTTACGATTGACCATCTTTCAAACTGGTATGTTAGAAGGAACAGAAGACGTTTTTGGAAATCTGAAAATAATCAGAATAAAATTGCGGCGTACCAAACGCTGTATGAAAGTTTAAAAATTATCGCTAAACTGCTCTCGCCGTTTGCCCCGTTTTTTGCGGAGGAATTGTATCAGAATCTAAACGGCAATACTAAAGAAGAACCTTTTGAATCGGTTCACTTAACGGACTTCCCCGAGGTTAGGATTGTTGATAAAGCGCTTGAAGAAAAAATGGAACTTGCGCAAAAAGTTGTTTATCTTACCCGTGCGATGCGTGCAAAGTTGAATTTAAAAGTTCGTCAGCCGCTGCAAAAAATTATGGTAGCTGTTGAATCTTCAAAACAGGATCCGTTGAACCAGATGCGTGATGTTATCCTTGAAGAAGTAAATGTTAAAGAAATGATCGTGTTGAAAGATGACGCCGACATTGTTACCAAATCTGCCAAACCGAATTTTAAAACTCTCGGACCCAAATTCGGAAAAAGAGTTAATCCGGTTGCAAATGCCATTCGACAATTTAATAAAGATTTAATAGGAAAACTCGAAAAAGGAGAATCTGTTTTTGTAACTTTAGGTGATGAATCTTTTGAAGTTCAAAAAGAGGATGTGGAAATTATTAGTTCTGAAATTACCGGCTGGTCTGTTGAAAGCGACGAAGGCGTAACTGTTGCGCTTGATACGTTGTTGAATAACGATTTAGTTCAAGAAGGACTTGCCCGCGAGTTTGTAAACCGTATTCAAAATATGCGTAAAGATGCCGGATTTGAAGTTACAGACCGGATTCTAATAAGCGTAGAAGCTATTGATGAGTTTATTGATGCAATTAAAATATTTAATCAGTACATTTCGAACGAGACTTTGGCAAACAAAATTTCGTTTGAAGTTGGTGAGCCTGGTTTCTCGCAAAGCTGGGAGATCGGTTCTCATTCACTTTCTATAACAATTCAAAAGGTTTCAGAATAAAAGAGGAATACAGCAATGGTAAAAAAATCTTCTACAACAAAAGCTGCCGCAAAAAAAACCACGGTAAAAAAGCTGACGGTTAAAAAACCTTTGGCAAAAAAAATGGCGGTGAAAAAAGTCATTTCGAAAAAAGCTAAAGTAGTTAACGGTAAAAAAACTACGGCAAAAAAGGAAATAGCGGTGAAACCGAAAAAAATAGAAAAAAAAGTTATTGTAAAAGTTTCTAAAACAAAGAAAACGGAAAAGGTAATAGTGAAGAAAAAAGTTGAAAAAGTTAAACCGGTAAAAAAACAGAAAAAAGTTCAAGAAATAATTGAAGAAAAAAAACCGGTACACAAAGCAGTAAAAGGATACAGTAAAAAAGATTTAGATCATTTTAGAAAAGTTATTCTTGATAAACAAAAAGAGATCCGCGAACAACTTCAGAATCTGCAAGAGCAAATGAAGGACCCGACCACCGGAGAATACATTAACGAGAATTCTCCTTACTCTCTCCACATGGCAGAGCAGGGCACCGATGCAATGGAACGCGAAAAAACTTTTTTGTATTATCAGCGCGAAAATAAATTTTTAAGTTATCTTGATGACGCTCTGAAGAGAGTTGATGCCGGAACGTATGGTTTGTGTTTGGAATGTATTGAAGAACCGAAACATTTGTGCCCGACCTGTCCGCTTATTCCGAAAGCAAGACTGGAAGCGGTTCCGCACAGCCAGCAATGTGTTCAAATTAAAATGCTTCAAGAGAAAAAAATAAAAAATCAGTAGTAGTATATTTCTAATTTTTAGTGAACAAAGGTTGAGCGAGTGAAAGTTCTTTATGTTACGTTTGTTATGGTTTTCGTTGATCAGATAACAAAATTTTGGGTTAAAGGTTTCGCCATTCCGTTTTTACATATTCGCCACGAAGGCATGTATTACGGGCAAAGCATCAATGTTATTGGAGATTTTTTTCAGTTAACATTTGTTGAAAATCCCGGGATGGCATTCGGAGTTGACGTTACTGATCATGCAAAACTTTGGCTTTCACTTTTTTCAATTCTTGCAAGCATTGGATTATTTATCTATCTCTACTCTGTTCGAAAACAAAGTTTCAGTTTGCGGCTTGCCTTATCAATGATTCTTGCCGGAGCATTGGGTAATCTGATCGACCGTGTTTTTTACGGAGCGTTTTACGGTTACGCTGCAATTTTTTATGGAAAAGTAGTTGACTTTTTTGATTTTGATTTTTTTGATTTTCAAATCTTCGGAAGAACTTATGAACGCTGGCCCATCTTTAACATTGCCGATATGTGTGTCTCTATTGGCGTTTTGATCCTTCTTCTTTTTTATAAACAACATCAGCAAGAACACAAAGAAATTGCTACGACCGATCAGAATATTGAATTGTCCGGACAGCCTCTTCAAGGAGAAGAAAGCTCCAGTTCCATTGAGAATGCTCTCGAAAACGAAAAAATAAACCATGACGAATCTGATAACAGAGAAGAAATTCAAAATTGAAGTCACTGCCGGGAAACACAAAGAAAGAATCGATCTTTATCTAACTAATGCAATCGAGAATGCTACCCGTACAAGAATTCAAAAACTGATTGACGCGCAGCTTGTACTTGTAAACGGTAAACCAACAAAAGCAAATTATAAAGTTGTTCCAAACGATCTGATTGACGTTACTATTCCAATTTCTCCAAGACCTGAAAAAGCTGAACCGGAAGCCATTCCTTTAAATATTGTTTATGAAGACGACTATTTGATCGTGGTTAATAAAGCCGCGGGAATGGTGGCTCATCCGGCATTTTCAAATTATACCGGAACGCTCGTTAATGCGCTGCTTCATCATACAAAATCGTTAAGTGATGTGAACGAGCCGATACGTCCTGGAATTGTTCACCGCATTGATAAAAATACAAGCGGACTCTTAGTTGTTGCCAAAGATGACGTAACCCATGCTAAACTTGCAAAACAGTTTGCCAAGCATTCAATTGAAAGAGAATATTGGGCGGTTGCGTGGGGAATATTCAAAGAGAAGCAAGGCGAGATCACTCACAACATTGTAAGAAGTAAAAGTGATAGAAAAAAGTTTACCATCAGTAAAGATGAAGGAAAAACCGCCGTTACTCTCTATGAAGTAATTGAAGATTTTGAATTTACTTCGCTGTTAAAAATTCATCTTCGCACCGGAAGAACGCATCAAATAAGAGTGCATCTTTCCGGTAACGGGCATCCGATCTTCGGTGATGAAACTTACGGCGGCAGAAAACTAACTTTCAGCGCGCAGCTCCCAAAGTTGAGAAGCAGAATGGAAAATCTATTAGAGATCATGCCAAGACAAGCTTTGCACGCAAAGAAACTTGGGTTCATTCATCCCGCCACAAATGAATTTATTAGTTTCGATTCCGACCTTCCCGATGATTTTCAAAATCTTTTACTAAAATTGCGAAAGAATTAATTCTTATATTTTCAACACAAAAGATTAAATTTCTAGAAAAAACTTTATGCTGAAACTTTACAACACCTTAACCAATAAAAAAGAAGAATTCATTCCGCTGGTTCGGAATGAAGTGAAAATGTACGTCTGCGGTCCAACCGTGTACGATTTTTTTCACATCGGCAACGCGCGCTCATTTATTATGGCTGATGTCATCCGCCGTTACTTTGAATATAAAGGTTACGATGTAACTTTTGTTATGAACATTACCGACATTGATGACAAGATCATTAAAAAATCAATTGATGGGAAAAAGGAATATTCCATTGTTGCTGAAACTTTTGCCAATGCGTTTCTTGAAGATTTAAAAAAACTTAACATAAAACCAGCAACGCTTTATCCGAAAGCAACCGCACACATCAGCGAAATTATTTCAATGATAAAATCGTTGGAAGAAAAAGGTTTTGCTTACAATGTTAACGGAAATGTTTTTTATGATGTCTCAAAATTCTCAGCATACGGAAAGTTAAGCGGAAAAAATTTAGAGGATTTGGAAAGCGGTTCGAGAGTTGAAATTAATGAAGAGAAAAAAAATCCGCTCGATTTTTCTCTTTGGAAAAAAGCAAAAGAAGGAGAACCTTCATGGGAAAGTCCATGGGGAAACGGACGTCCCGGCTGGCATATAGAATGCTCTGCGATGAGTTGCAAGCATCTCGGCGAAACATTTGATATACACGCAGGCGGAAGCGATTTGATTTTTCCGCATCACGAAAATGAAATCGCTCAAAGCGAAGCCTCAACCGGCAAACATTTTGTTAATTACTGGATGCATTTTGGATTTTTAAATATTGATAATGAAAAGATGTCTAAATCTCTCGGTAATTTTTTTACCGCCAGAGATGTCGTAGAAAAATATCCGAAGGAAGTGATCCGTTTGTTTTTTGTACAGACGCATTATTCCGGATCGCTTAATTACAGCGTGGAACTGCTTGACGCTTCAAAAAAAGGTTTGGAAAAAATCGAGAATTTTCTTTTCACCTTAAAAGAAAAACAAAAATCAGCTGTTGATCACGCGAAGAAAATTCCTTTTTCGTGCAAAAAGTACTACAGCGATTTTGAAGAAGCGATGGACGATGATTTTAATTCTGCCAAAGCGCTTGCCGTTATTTTTGATTTCATCAAAGAAGTAAACCGCCTCTTCGTTGAATATCCTCAGTTAGACAAACCGTTTTTAGAAAAAGTAGAAAAATTTCTTCAAAAAACTGCGGTTGATGTTTTCGGTATTGCAAGTTTTGAAAGGAAAGAAGAATCCGCTTCTCTTGAAAACGAATTGATCGAGATACTTATTCAACTTCGCATTACTGCCAAAGCGGAAAAGAACTTTGCACTTGCGGATAAAATTAGAGATGATTTGAAATCTCTCGGTATTCAATTACTCGATTCAAAAGAAAAAACGGTTTACAAAAAATCATAACAATGGCGGTTGAACTTTTATCAAAAACCATTGAAGTAAATTCAAAAGAACTGACCTACCGCTACCGGTTCAGCAAAAAAGCAAAATATTTGCAATTGCGGATCAGTCAGCAGCAGCTTGAATTGGTAATCCCGCACCGTATTTCTTTTGCCGAAGGCGAAAAATTTTTAACGGGAAAACTCGATTGGGTCAGCAGTCACGCTCATCTCTTCCACTCAGCAAAAAAACATTATCTCTTCGGAAAAGAAATTACACTCCGGTTGCAGTCAGATCTGTTCTTGGAAAAATACCGGGTGAGCTTTCAAAATGATGTTCTGATTTTTAATGTACCTCAAAAAAATATTTATTCTGCAGAAGAACTGTATGAAAAATATTTGCTGCATGTGGCAAAAAAGTATTTACCGGAAAGAGCCGGTGAACTATCCATAAAACATGGTTTCCTGGTAAATCGGTTTTCCGTTCGCGGACAACAAACTCGCTGGGGAAGCTGCTCAAGGCGGGGAAATATCTCGTTGAATTATAATCTCATAAAATTCCGTAAAGAAGTGATCGATTACGTTATTGTTCACGAGCTATGCCATTTGCGGCAGTTAAATCACTCAAGAAAATTTTGGAATGAAGTTGCTCAAATTCTTCCCCACTATAAAAGTTTAAAAAAGGAATTGAAAAAGCTCTCACTTTAGACAAAATGGTTTGTTTCCCCACCGAATTATCTGTATATTTGCATCACAAATTTTGAAAAAACAATATTACACCGCGGGGTGGAGCAATTGGTAGCTCGTCGGGCTCATAACCCGAAGGCTGTAGGTTCAAGTCCTGCCCCCGCTACTAAAAAAAGCCGAATGAGAATTCGGCTTTTTTGTTTTATCTAATTGTTGAGATAGAGCCCGAAGGTTGTAGGTTCAATTCGCCGCGGCGAACTGCCCCCGCTACTCTAAAGGCTACTGTAAAGTGGCCTTTTTTCATTTTATGAGGTGAGAAGGTTTCTGTTTATATCATTAAAAGTTTAGAAGGTCTTCGCTATACCGGAATGACTGAAGATTTAGAGAAGAAACTTATTGAACATAATGAAAAGAAACTTTCCTTTTGGACAAAACGAGGGACTGAGTGGAAGCTTGTTTATAAAGAAGAATACCCAACTAAATCGGAAGCACTGAAACGAGAGAAGTGGCTAAAGAGTGGAGTTGGTAGAGAATATCTTCAAAATATTTTGAGCGAAAAATAACTCGAAGGCTGTAGGTTCAATCCGCCGTGGCGGACTGCCCTCGCTACTCTAAAAAAGCTTAAATTCAATCGGATTTAGGCTTTTTTTATGCCTTTTTGTAATGAAAACGCATCTAATTGTGCAAATTAGAAAAAAGCATAAATCCCGCCGGACTCAAACAATTCTGGGAGAAAAATAGTAAATCATTGCATACTTTAGTTTTCTGAGGAAGAGCTTAAGAATCTAAATATTTTTTTGCAGAAAACTGTGTAGATCATTTTTTAATGTATGCGTTCAGACCAACCACTAAAGGTTTTCCATCTACGATGCACTGAGTTTGAGTATTTCCGTGCGTGGTTGCTACAACCAATGTTTTGCCGGATGCGCTGGGGGTTGGTTTCTGCAACTCAATCGTGATGATGAGCTTGTTGTCTTCTATTTTAACTTCCATTTTATTGTTCTCCTATTTTATGTAAACAATTCTTGTGATTATTCAGAACCCCAACTTTATCTATCTAATAATTCAGTTATGTTACTATTTACTATTACGACATTTGTCGCCTGGTAATTTTTACTTATTTAATTTTGTTTCTGGATTTAGATCATAGTATAATTTAATATATTCTCTTACCACTTTCATTGATCTTCCTGTGAT
>JALNWB010000156.1 GCA_023231105.1 Ignavibacteriaceae bacterium
CTTCAAAATCAAGAATGAGTTGAATACTTTCACAAATTTGTTTTTCATCATCGATGATTAATACGGTGTTCATATTTACTGCTGATATTTCTTTATAAAAATTGAGGGAAGCAGAGTTTGATCTTTCTTCAAACTTTTCCCGAATGCTTCGCCGAGCTTATTCGTTTTTAAGTCGCGAAAATCAATTTGATTTTCCGGTGTAAAATTCTCTTCAAAAACTTCTACAAAATAACCAATAGCTTTAGTTAAATCAAAGACCTGTGAAGTATAAGCAATGAAAGCATTTCCGAAAAAGTGAGCAAGTTTGTCTTTGTCGCCAAATTCATTCTTGGGTGAATCCGGGAAAAAATATTTCGGCAGATTTTTGTTTTTCTTTTTAAAAGTTGAATCATCCGCTGAAAACAAGGGATAATTAAATCTGAAAAGAAACCGAATCGGAACATTTTTATAAGGAACGACTGCAAAGGTTAGAGCCAGTAAAGCTTCTTGAACATTGTTCCCGGTTATGTTTAATGCTTTTAAGTAAATCGAATCAATTGATTGAAGTTCGCCTTTTTGTTCTTTTAAAGAAAGAAATGAATTCGAAGCAATAAATTCAGAAATTATTTGTACTTCGTTAGAAAGTTGACTTCGTTGTGGAAAAGAAAAATTAGCGCTTATCAAAAAAGCGAGCAAAAAAATAAATTTGTTCATTCGTTCATTTAGACGGCTATTTATAACTTATAATCAATATTACTCGAATTACTTTTCTTTATTTCTTCAATCCATTCTTTTTCTAATTCTGACAGACTTCGCTCGTATATTTTAGCTAATGCGTCATCACCTTCTTCCCAAAATTCTCTGAATTTTTCATAGCCATATTTTTCAATAATATATTTAACAAAACTACCCGATAGGGGATATGAAATTCTGTCGTCGTAAGAATTGAATTTTTGTGATAGTAGGTTTAACGGAATTATTTTGTTTTTCTCAAGTAAATATTTACTTAGTGGATGTAAATTATAAGAGTACCAGTTATCATCTGAATAGACTGCAAATCCTTCCGACATCCATTTACTACTCGGATTTCCCCATAAATTATGAACGATAATATGGTTGAACTCATGCATCCCTGTTGCGTTGACTTCTCCATACACTGCATATACGGCATTTTGCATGGGAAATGCTCCAGCATTAATTTCATACCCTATAAGTTCTTTCATTCTTTTTCTTGACTCTACTAAAAAATAGATCAACTGATTATCATACTTATCAACATGAATAATTGTCAGAAGTTTATTTATATCGCTTAATGTGGATTTTTTTATCCCCTCAATTTTTTTTTCTGCTGATGAACCTTTCTCGTAATAAAAGATAACCATATCTGTTGTATCAGACTTCCATACAAATGATTCTTTATTGATAGAAGCGTTTGTATTTATTGAAAACAAATAATCATAAACTGCACAGCTACTGACAAACAGAGATAGACTTAGTAACAATATTATTCTAAAAGATTTCATTTTTGATTTTCAATTATTATTTGCCGGTAGCCAACCACTAATTATAATTACACTTGTATCACACCAACTTTAAACTCCGGCATCTCAGGATTATTATTTACCGCCGAAAGTGAAGCGGAAATAACTTTTCGTGTTTCCGCCGGATTGATTATTTCATCAATCCAAAGACGGGCTGCAGCATAAAGCGGAAAACTTTTTTCATCATAAGATTTTTGAATATCGCTCAGCAATTTTTTCTTATCAACCTCAGAAAAAGTTTTATTTTCCAGCGCTGTACTTGAAGCAAGTTGTTTAAGTTTTATATCGAGAAGTACGCTACTTGCTTGTTGACCACCCATCACAGAAATTTTAGCATTGGGAAAAGCAAAAATAAATCGCGGGTCGTAAGCTTTTCCGCACATTGCATAATTCCCGGCGCCAAAACTATTCCCAACAATAATGGTAATTTTCGGAACGACAGAATTTGCGACAGCGTTCACCATCTTTGCGCCGTCTTTAATAATTCCACCGTGTTCGGCACGGCTGCCAACCATAAATCCTGTTACATCTTGAAAAAAGATAAGAGGAATTTTCCGTTGATTACAATTCATAATAAATCGTGCGGCTTTATCTGCGCTGTCGGAATAAATTACTCCGCCAACTTGCATCTCTCCGCCGTTTTTTACAGAATCGGTTTTTACAACCGCGCGCTGATTTGCAACAATGCCCACAGCCCAGCCATCGATTCGCGCATAAGCGGTAATTAAAGTTTTTCCATAACCGGCTTTATATTCATCAAGTTCGGAATTATCAACAATGCGGGCGAGCAATTCATAAGTATCATAATTTTTAATCGGATCTTCCGGTAAAATTCCGAGAATTTCTTTCTCATTGAAAAGGGGAGCAGCAATTTCTGTTCTATTAAAATTTGCTTTTTGTTGATGAGGAAATTTATCAACGAGACTGCGTATCTGCTTCAAACATTCTTCATCATTTTTACAAATGTAATCTGTTACTCCGGAAATATTTGATTGAACTCTCGCTCCGCCGAGTGAATCGTTATCAATCACTTCACCAATTGCGGCTCTAACTAAATGCGAACCTGCAAGAAACACCGAACCTTCGCCTTCAACAATCAACGCTTCGTCACTCATAATAGGCAGATACGCACCGCCTGCAACGCACGGTCCCATGATTGCTGCAATCTGCGGAATTCCCATTGCGGAAATTTTTGCGTTGTTGCGGAAGACTCTACCAAAATGTTCTTTGTCGGGAAAAATTTCATCTTGCAATGGAAGAAACACTCCGGCGCTATCGACTAAATAGATTAGCGGCAAACGGTTTTCCATTGCAATTTCTTGTGCGCGGAGATTTTTTTTGCACGTTATCGGAAACCATGCGCCCGCTTTGACGGTTGCATCATTCGCAACGATAATGCATTCGTGTTGATGGATTTTTCCGATTCCGAATACCGTTCCTGATGAAGGTGCGCCTCCATACTCTTCATACATTCCATACGCTGCAAATGTATTTAATTCAAAGAAGGAAGAATCATTATCAATTAATTTTGCAACTCGTTCGCGTGCGGTAAGTTTTCCCTTGGCTTTGTGTTTTGCAATTGACTTTTCTCCGCCGCCAAGTTTGACCTTTGCGCGTTCGGCTTCAATTTTACGAAGAAGATTTTTATAATAATCTTCTTGTTGAAGAAAAAGCTTGTTTGTATTTATTTCTGTTCCGATTTTTTTCATAATAAACTTTTATCAATCTTTTAGTAATTCTCTTGCGATGACAAGTTTTTGTATTTCTGAAGTTCCTTCACCGATGGTTAAAAGTTTTACATCGCGATAGAATTTTTCAACGGGATAATCTTTTATAAATCCGTAACCGCCGAAAATTTGTACGGCGTCGTTCGCAACTTTTTCCGCCATCTCACTTGCAAAAAGTTTCGCCATTGCCGCCTCTTTTGTGTTTGATTTTCCTTTATCCTTCATTGCAGCGGCTTTAAAAGTCATTGTTCTTGCGGCATTAATATTGGTTGCCATCTCAGCAAGTTTAAATTGAATTCCCTGGAATTCGTTAATTGCTTTGCCAAACTGTTTTCTTTCTGATGAATAATGGAGAGCAGCATCGAGTGCGCCTTGTGCTAAACCAACACTTAATGCGGCAATAGAAATCCTTCCGCCTTCAAGTACTTTCATTGCCTGGACAAATCCTTCTCCTTCAACACCAATTAAATTTTCCTTCGGCACTTTACAATTATCAAATGAAAGCTGCGTTGTATCGCTTGCGCGCATTCCCAATTTATTTTCTTTTTTACCGATGATCAATCCTTCAAAACTCTTTTCTAAAATAAAAGCGGAGATCCCCTTTTTTGTTTTAGCTTTATTGGTAATTGCCATAACCACGTAGGTTCCGGCAACTGTGCCGTGCGTGGTAAAAGTTTTACTTCCGTTGAGATAATAAAAATCGTCTTTTAATTCGGCAGTTGTAATTAAACTTGCGGCATCGCTGCCGGAGACTGATTCCGTAAGTCCCCAAGCGCCGATAACTTTTCCGCTTGTTAGACCGGGCAAATATTTTTTCTTTTGTTTTTCGTTTCCAAATTGATTGATGTGATTAGTGCAAAGTCCGTTATGAGCAGCAACGGAAAGGGCGATAGAAGGATCATCTTTTGCGAGTTCTTCTATGATGAGTGCATATTCCGTGTAGCCTAAATTTGCGCCTCCATAAATATCCGGGACAAGAATTCCCATCAAGCCGAGTTCGCCGAGCTGTTCCATTATTTCAAAAGGAAAAGTCTGTGATTCGTCAAATTCCATCACACGCGGTTTGATTATTTTTTCAGCAAACTCTTTTACTGTTTGCTTAATGGCAAGCTGTTCTTCGCTAAACTGAAGAAGAAATTGATTTTGTGTTTCCATTATCATCCTTTTGGGAGAGGTTTAGTTTGAATGTATTTAGAATTTCATCCGCTATTGTGTAGGGAGAAATTTTTTGTTCAAATGATTTTTCGATCAGTTGTTCAAATGAAAAAACATTTTCTTGTTTCCAAAGTTCTTGAGTAAGTTTTTCTTCCACAATCTCTTTTATCCGATCTTTAGTCCGTTGAATTCTTTTCTTTGTAAGAAGATCAAATTTATTCAGATGAGTTTGATGCCGTTTAATTTCCAAAGCAATTTCTTTAATTCCGAGATTATCTTGTGCAACTGCTTTTACAATTTCCGGTAAAAAAGTTTTTTCGTCGTGATTTCTTAACATCAAAATAGTTCTTAACGCATTAACTGCTTGTTCTGATGCCGGTCTATCGCATTTATTCACAACAAAAAAATCAGCTATCTCCATCAAGCCGGCTTTCATCGCCTGCACGGAATCGCCCGATTCGGGGACGAGCACAACCATTGTTGTGTCGGCAGCTTTAACAATATCAAGTTCCGACTGTCCAACGCCGACAGTTTCAAGAATAATATAATCATATCCGGCGGCATCTAAAATATCTGCGGTATCAATTGCTTTTTTGCACAGACCTCCGAGGCTTCCGCGTGTTGCCATGCTTCGGATAAAAATATTTTCAACTTTTCCGATATCGGACATTCTCACTCTATCGCCCAATAAAGCGCCGCCGGTAAAAGGGCTTGTGGGATCAACTGCGATGATGGCAACACTTTTTCCGTTTTGCAGATAATGTTTTGCCAATTGATTAGTGATGGTGCTTTTGCCCGCTCCCGGTGGGCCGGTTATTCCAATTCGATATGCTTTGCCTGAATGTTGGTGTACTTTTTTAAGAATTTCTTCAGCTTGCGGATATTCGGATTCAACATACGAAATTGCCCGCGCAATTATCCGCTTGTTTTTTTTGAGTAGTTCAGAAAAAAAGTTAGTTGCATCCATTCCGGTTTATCGGTAAAGATTATTTTTTAAAATATATTCTTTAGCAGCATAGGTAACCATAAAATCAATCGGCAAATCCTGGCTTACTCTTTTCCGAATATATGTTGAACTTAATTCAACATACGGCGATTGAATTATGGTTGCCATTTCAAAGTATTTATGCTTGTATTCAATTTCTTTATCTGTGATGCGTTTCATAACTACAACATTAGTCAGCTTAAAGAGTTCATCCGGTTCTTTCCATGAATCGAAAACGATTAAGTTGTCAAATCCAATAATGAGATCGATCGAGTCGTATTTTTTTTTGAGTTCACGGACAGTGTCGACTGTATAGGAAACTTCACCACGATTCAATTCAATTTCAGAATAGTCAAATTGTTTTTGATATTGTATCGATAATTTCAAAATCTCAAGCCGGTGTTTTGGATCTGAGTTTTGAATATGACGCTTGTGGGGAGAAATATAACAAGGGATAAAAATTATTTTATCAAGCTTTCTAATTTCAAGTAAAGATTGAGCGGTAATGAGATGCCCAATATGAATCGGGTCAAACGTTCCGCCGAAAATACCAATGCGTTCCATTCAGAGTAGTTCCTTATATTCGATGAAGAGATGAGTGAAGCGATCGTGCATCTTCTTGCTGCAGCAAGAATAATTTTCTTTACGCGAAAGCATTTGATAAAGTTCTTTGAAATCATTTGCTTGTTCCAAAGAAAAAACATTTTTTAGTTTATACAATTGATAGTCTAAACCGCATATTTTTTTTAGTGCGGAATCGCAAACAAAATTTTTCTTGTGAATCAATTTAGGTATTTCATTTTGAAATTTATTTGTAGCGAATAATACAATTTTTTTGTGGAGCGATTTTTTAAATATTAAAACATCGTCCTCTAATAAAAGAAGATCAAGTAATTGCATAATGTCGGTTATAGTTAGCCCGACAAAATCGGGGCGAACAAAAATAAAATTCTTTGCATCAGAATTTCTTTTTTCAAATATTGAAATGAAATCATCACTGAACGTCTCTTCGCCAAAATAAAATAAATTATCTGATAAGAACGGCGTAGAAGTATCTCCGGAAAGAATTTCCTTATCTTTTTCATTAAGGCAAAGGAACAAATCTTCTTTAGGAAATACGGATGAAAAAATCTCATACAAATTTTGCAGCAGAGTTACATAAAGGTAAGAGGAATCCGCTTTCGTAAAATTCGGATACACGTGGCAATAGTCATGGTTGAAAATAGGATCCGGCTGCACTAAAAAAATATTAGTTGAATTAATCATATTGTCTTATCCCGCTAAGTAACTGCATTAATTCCGAACGATAAAAAGTTACTTCATTTTCATAAGTAGTTTTATTTAGACCGGTAGAATTTCGTAATTGCATTTTCCTAAAGGCGAGCGCTGTGGCAACCTTGATGTAGGCTTTTCTGATCCGCTCATCAACCCAACCTTTTTGTTCCCGCTGGATTGAACTTAAAATAGTTACATGTTCAAACGGCAAAATTTCGTGTTCAGCCTCATCATATAATTCGCGGAAAATAATTTTTGCGTCCGATGAAACTGCAAACTTGAAAGCTGCGATAAATATTAAAATTGAGCCTGATAAAAACAAAAATCCGAGCAGCGAAGTCTGCGAAAAACTGACGGTGAAATTCCACGCGAAATGAATAAACATTGCTAATGCTAAACCAATAGGCGGGAAAATAATTTTGAAGATTAAAGGTTTAAATTTTGCATACCCAAGAAACGCTCCGAAAGATGCGGTTGAAACGCAGTGCATAACTGCTGTAAACGAAGTTCGAACTAAAACAAGCATCAACCAATTGTCAAACGTTTTGCCGTAAGTTAAAAAGTATGTAAAATTTTCCGTCATTCCGAAACCTAAACCGATAGCTCCTCCAAAGACAATTCCATCTGTAATATTATCAAATTTCCGATTGGAGATTGTGAAAAGAAGAAACATCCCTTTGGTAATTTCTTCAATGAATGGTGCAACAATGATGGTTTCTATTCTATGACGAATCTCAGGGTTGTGAATCGAAAAAGATAAAAAGAAACTAAAAATATAACTGCTGACTAACGCAAGGATAACAGCGCCGATAGTGCCCCAAAAGAAATGTTTAAGATATAATCCGACCGGTTCATGGTCAAATCGATCGAACTTCCACATAAAGAAAAGATAGAAAGCAATAGGAATGAAAGCTGCTAATGCTGAAGCAAAAACAGGCATTGCTATTCTTTCTCTCTAAGCCAAACGAAAAGCTCTTTTAAGCCGGGCATTTTTCCGTATGATAAAATTCCGATCCTGAAAATTTTGGAAGAAATTTTTATCACCAGATAAATTGAAAGAATTAGTTCCCCTAATGTTGCTAATATTTCTACAGTTGAAATAGGTGCGGAGTTTAAACGTAAAATCATTACGCCCGGCGTTGTTAAAGGGATATATGAGAAAACTCTGATTAAAAGTGAATCGGGATTTTGCATCGCCGGGATCATAATTACAAGTGGAGAAATTGTGATCATCGAAAG
Organism: Ignavibacteriaceae bacterium; assembly: GCA_023231105.1. GTDB lineage: Bacteria > Bacteroidota > Ignavibacteria > Ignavibacteriales > Ignavibacteriaceae > UBA1563. The sequence goes on from JALNWB010000156.1 coordinate 7,902, forward strand.
ATAACTTGTTATTTGCTGCGCTTCCTGTTCTGTGGTTACAATAGAACCGACACCGACAAATATCGCCGTATAAAGAACAAAACCCAATATGAAGTAAACGAGCAGTAAAAATAAATTTTGAAATGAAGCAAACATTACCAAACCTTGCCCGGCAAAAGCTACGCCTATCAAAGCCCACACAACAATTTGAGACATGGTTAATCCGGATAGTCCAAGAATTTTTCCTTTAAGAATATCATCCGGTTTACAGCTTGAAACTATAATTTCAATTAACCGGTTTGATTTTTCTTCAACTAAACTTCTGACAAGCATACCGCCGGAAATCATGATGACCATAAACAAAATCATGATGAAAATGAATGAAGAAAAATATTGAGATTTAAAATCGGCGGAAGATTCTTTTCCTTTGTCATCTATCTTTACCGTGTTCATCTCAACATTATTCAGCAGATTCGAGACTAATGCCGTATCAATATTGGCTTTCTTAAATTCTTTTACACGGCGAATTTTATTAAAACTGTCCTCAAATCTTCGGTAATCATTAAAATTTCCAAGACTCAAACTGCGATACTCGAAAACTATTTCTTTCTTTTCATTTTCAGAAAGAAAAATGTAACCTTCAATTTTTTTCTTTACAACGTTTCTATTCGCTTCTGTTTTTAATGAGTCAACCGATTCATTTTGTCTAAAGAGATTGACAACTACATAACGGGGTTGTTTATCTTCTAATTTGTACTCGCTTAATTTATCAGCAAGCAGTGAAAAATAATTTTGGGTATTATCTATAATTCCTATTGCCTGGGTTGTAGCTTCGTCTTTTTCTGCAAAGACACTTGGTAAAATTGAAAATCCCAAAATAATAAGCGGGGTGAGAAAGAAAGAGATAATCATCGCTTTGGATTTTATCTTTTCCATGAACTCCCATTTTGCAATTGCGAAAGCTTTTTTCATTTCTAATTCCTCCCGCCGGCGACAGATTGTGATTCCAAATTCTTTA
>JALNWB010000157.1 GCA_023231105.1 Ignavibacteriaceae bacterium
ACCGCCTTTAATTCTGCGAACAATTTTACCTTGAATAATTTCACCCGTATCATGAGCGCGAACAACTTTTTCCCAAATTCTGAGAAAGTCTGCGCGTCTTTTGCTGAGAACAAGATTTCCTTCTTGATCTTCAACGCTTTCGAGTACAACTTCAATTTCTGCACCGACTTTAATCGGTTCATCAGCAGAGAATTCATCTTTAGGAATTTGACCTTCAGATTTGAATCCGACATCTATAATTACAGTATCTTGTTGAATTCTTACAATAGTTCCTTTAATGATTTCGCCTTCTTTTACATCGCGGAATGAATCGCCATATAATTTAGAAAGGGCGGAAAATTCTTCCTGCGAATATTCATCTTCATAAAAGAATTTTTTCGCACTGTTGAATTCATCAAGGAGTGATTTTTTTTTCTTTTCGGACATTGAGCCTCCAAAAAAATAATTGTCCATTCTTACTTTCCAAGCCATCAAATGAAAATAAAAACGGAAAATTTAATTTGACATTATTAATTAACGATGACTTATAAAACTTTTATTTTTTCAAAATGATTATCAAGTACACTTTTCATTTCTTCCATAACCCACTGCGGGGTTGAAGTTGCGCCGGTAATACCAATGGTTTCAGCGCCCTGAAACCAGGTAAAATCAATTTCTTCCTTCGATTCTACAAAATAGGTTCTCGAATTTTCTTCTTTTGCAACTGAAAAAAGGACTTTACCATTACTGCTTTTTTTGCCGGCAGTAAAGATAACAACATCATTTGAACCGGCAAACTCGCGAAGCTTTTTTTCTCTACCCGAAACTTGCCCGCAAATGGTATCTTTTGCATGAAATTCTACCGCTTCATCTTCAATTGTTCCGATGACCAACTCTTTGACTTTTTCTTTTAAAGCAAAGGCAATTGATGCGAAAGTCTCTTTATCCATTGTCGTTTGCGAGAATAAAACTGTCGGTTTGGAGAGATCAACTTTTTCCAACGCTTCGGTTAAACTTAAAATAACAATCGCTTTATCGCCGGTTACTCCGCGTAACCCGATAACTTCAGCATGGTCTTTCTTCCCGAAAATAACAACCTGATAATTTTTATCAACGAACTTTTTAATTCTTTCCTGAACTTTTGTAACAACGGGACAAGTAGCGTCAACCAATTCAATTCCGAAGGTAACCGCTTTTTGATAAGTTGAAGGTGGTTCTCCATGAGCGCGAATTAAAACTTTGCTTCCTTTAGGAATTTTTTCAAAATCTTCAACGGTAATCGTCTCCAAACCAAGTTTTGCAAGACGATTCACTTCAGATGCATTATGAATTACATCTCCGAGCGAATACATTTTTGTAGAAGTCCGTAATTCTTTTTCGGCAAAATCAATTGCCCGAACTACTCCCCAGCAAAATCCGGCAAATTTATCTACGGTTACAAGCATTATTCATTCATCAATCAAATATTCTAATATCTATCAATCCCATCATTCATTCAATTATTCTTAAAGTACTATCCCTTTTCGCTCTGCCACTTTCTTTATTTCTTCATAAAGAAAAGTCACTTGTTCATCTATCGAAAGAGTTGAAGTGTCAACAGCAATCGCATCCTTGGCTTTTTGGAGCGGACTTTCTTCCCTGGTCGAGTCAATTTTATCTCGATTTAACAAATTTTCTTTAACCAACTCTTCGGGAACATGCTTCCCTTTTTCTTTCATTTCCTTAGTTCTTCTTTTCGTTCTTTCATCAATTGTTGCGGTTAAAAAAAATTTAACATCAGCCTGCGGAAAAACGACTGTTCCGATGTCTCTCCCTTCCATTACAATTGCGCCTAAACCGCCTATCTGTTTTTGTTTTTGAACTAAAATTTGGCGGACTTGCTTAATTTTGCTTACATCGCTTACTTTGCCATTCACTTCCTGACTACGAATTTCTTCCGAAAGATCAACTTTATCGGCAAAAACTTTAGAAACGCCATTTGTGTAAGTTAATTCGATTTCAGTCCGTTTCAGAAGCTCAACAATTTCCTGTTCATTATCGACTATTTTATGTTTAATCGCAAGAAAAGTAATCGCACGGTACATTGCACCGGTATCCAAATAGAGGTACTTAAGCTTATTTGCAAGAAGTTTTGCAGTCGTGCTTTTTCCCGAACCGGCAGGCCCATCAATAGCGACAATTAATTTTTTAGACATCGTATGAAAATTTAAGGAATTATCAAAATATTTACAATTATTCTAGAGGAAAAAGCGCTTGTTCAATAAACTTCTTTCCCGCCGAGTTCATTTTTAATATAATTAAAAAGTTTATTGTCGGACAAATCTAGATTTTTAGGAGAACCGTCTTTTTTCCCCTCCGTTTTACTCTCTTTATCTTCTAATTCGATAAAATTAAAAGTTAATTTTGTCCCGAAAATTTCATTCGCCTTTTGGCTGAAATAATCTTGATGCTTAAGTAGGACATCCTTCCCGAATTCATCATTTAAATGAACATTGAGCGTAGTTTCGTTAAGACTAACCGGAGAAATTCGCCCGATGATTTTGCCGAGAAGCAATTTCTTTTCCTCCGTAATTGCAGAAACGAATCCTTCCCACTGCTTAACGACAGAATCAAAATTAAAGAGTCCATCCTGAGGCTCTGTAACTTTTTCAACTGGTTTTTGAGTTACCGGTTCACTTTTTACATGTTTTGGAACTGCGGATGGTTCGCTTACTTTTGATTCAACCTTTTTTTCTACATACTGTTTTGGCGGTTCTACATTTTGTTTTATGGAAACGCGTGTTTTTTCGTCCTGAAAGCTGGTTTGAATTTCCGCAAATTTTCCGGAATTAACCATCCCAACTAACTGAGAGATTGTTAAGGTAGATTCCAATCCGATGATAAAACACAAAGCCATTTCGATTTTCAATTTATAATTTACTGCGTAACGAAGTTCAATTGAAGTTTTTGTGAGGACGTTAATAATTCTAATTAAATCATTTTCCGAAAAAACATTCTTGTTCGATCTGTACATTTCTTTATAAACTTCAGCGGTTTCAATAAGTGAAGTTGTTCCCGAAATTTGAACCGTTAAAATATTTCTAAAATGTTCGATCAACCCTTCCAGAAAATCGGTGAAGCTCCAACCGTTTTGATATATTTTTTCAGCAACCGTAAAAGCAGTCTGATAATTTTTCGTTTGTATAGCATTGGAGACCTGGAAGTATAATTCATCATCAATAAAGTTGAGAATTTTAATTACTGTTTCATACTCAACTTTTTCTCCGCAAAATGCAACCACCTGATCAAAAAAACTTTCTGCATCTCGTAGTCCGCCATCTGATTTTTTAGCGATTAATGTTAACGTTTTATCATCAATTGAAATTTTTTGATCAGCCGCAATTTTATTTAGTAAAGTTTTAATTGTGTTTACATCAATTCTTCTAAAATCATAACGTTGGCAGCGGGAAATAATTGTAATCGGTACGCGGTGAATATCTGTTGTCGCAAAAATAAAAATAGTATGAGAAGGTGGTTCTTCCAATGTTTTCAACAGAGCGTTGAATGATTCTTTAGTAAGCATGTGCACTTCATCGATTACATAAACTTTATACTTCCCTTTCGTTGGGGCATATTTTACAGAATCGCGAAGCGTTCTAATGTCATCAATCCCGCGGTTTGATGCTGCATCAATTTCTATAATATCCATCGATTGAGTTGATTGAATTGAATTGCACATTTCGCATTCGTTGCAAGGTTCGGCATCTTTCGGATTTTCACAATTCAACGCTTTGGCAAGAATTCTCGCCGTAGTTGTTTTCCCAACTCCACGCGGACCGGTGAATATAAAAGCATGCGCAATCCGTCCGCTTTTAATTCCATTTTTCAGCGTGTTGGTTATGTGCTCTTGTCCGACAACTTCATCAAAAAGTTTCGGGCGGTATTTTCTTGCTGTAACTACAAATGACATGTAAATTCCTAAATCTTAGTCTGATATTTCACGGTAACTTCTGGTTTAAATTTGCTTGTTTGTCAAATTGATGATTTCTTCCGTTGAATTTATAATTCCAATCAGTTACTTACCCTATATTCCCTGTCGATTCTTTCCTTTAAAATAATCTTAATCAAAGATTGATAAGGGACATCTCTCTTATTTGCTAGATTTTTTATCTCATCCAGCATAGTCCCGGGCAATCGAAGTGAAATAGTTTTGGTCGATGGTTTTAAATTTACGAAAGAAGCTAATGCAGATTTTTCCCAATCCAGATATTCTGTTGAATCAGAATTTTGCCAGAATTCTCTTTCTTCATCCTCGGAGTTAAATTTTGGTATGTTTTTTAATTTCTTCATTATATGTCTCTCTTTCTTTTTTGCTCATATCTCTTGCTGAGATAACTCTAACCATATTTTTTCTTATAGTGAACACGATAAATAATCGACGACCAGTGTCGGTTTTTCCAAGCAGATACCAACGATTTTCTTTTTCATGGTTCTTTTTTGATTCGGACACGATCAATGGTTTATTAAAAAATACTTGCTCACACTCTGACCTCAAAACACTGTGGTTTATCCAATTTTTCTCCAAGTTCCCCTCATCCCATTGAAAACTAACACATTTTTCAAATATTTTTTTCATGCCGTAAGTATATTATAAATATATACAACCAAGTTCAAGAACTTTTTTGAGTATCGTTTACTTTAATATCTATCAGACGAAGATTTCTTCCGCCAAAAACCCACTTAATTCTTCTAAATTTTTTCGATCAGTCTCATCAAATACATTAAATTGATAACTATCCAAATCCAAGACGCCGATAAGTTCATCTCCTTTCAAAATCGGGACAACAATTTCAGAGTTTGTACTGTTGTCGCACGCAATATGTCCGGGGAAATCATTCACATTTTGAACGATAATCGTTTCTTTGTTCAATGCTGAAACTCCACATACACCTTTCCCGAGTTCGATTTTTGTGCAAGCAACTTTTCCTTGAAAAGGTCCCAGATAAAGTTTTTCTCCGTCAAAAAGATAAAATCCAACCCAGCTGATTTTATCAAATGTCTGCTTTAGCGCTGCCGTAAAATTAGAAAGGTTTGAAAGCAACAGATCATCTTTTGAAAGAAGAATTTTTATTTGTGGAACTAACGCCGCATATTTTTCTTCATCGGTTAACGCAAATGATATTTTGAACTCTTCCGCCATCTATTTCTTTTTCTTAGGAATTACTTTCTTCTTCGTGACCGGTTGTTTTTTCTTTGCGATGGTTTTCTTGAAAACATAGGGGAGCGCTTGTTCAATTTTTTCAATAGGAACGATAGTCAAACCGTCTTTCACTTTTGGCAATATTTCTTTTAAATCGATCTCATTATCCTTTGGAATAAGCACCGTAGAAATATTACTTCGCTTTGCAGCGATAAGTTTTTCATTCAATCCGCCGATCGGCAAAACTTTTCCGCGCAAAGTTATTTCGCCGGTCATCGCAACATCGGATGAAGTAGGTTTACCTGAAATTGCAGAAAGCATCGCCATCACCATCGTTATGCCGGCAGAAGGTCCATCCTTTGGGATTGCGCCTTCCGGCAAATGAATATGAATTTCTTTTCCCTTAAAAAACTGTTCCGGAATGCCTAACTTTTTTGTGTTCGAACGGATGTAACTTAATCCGGCTTGAGCAGATTCTTTCATCACACTGCCAAGTTGACCGGTAAGTGAAAGTTTTTCTTGTCCCGGCATAATTGTCACATCAACTTCCAAAATTTCACCGCCGACGCTCGTCCAAGCCAAGCCGGTAGTGCTTCCGATGCGATTTTCTTTCTGCACGGTTTGACGTCTATATTTCGGAACTCCGAGGAATGCTTCAACTTTATTTTCATCAATTATTAAAGGCTTTTGAATTTTTTCGCTATTACCGTTGCCCGAATTTCTTACAACAATTTCCTTTGCGGCTTTTCTGCAAAGAGAAGCTAATTCCCTTTCAAGATTTCTCACACCGGATTCTCGTGTGTAACCTGAAATTACTTTTCTTATTGATTCATCGCCGATAATTACATTTTTGTTTTCAAGACCATGCGCTTTTATTTGCTTCGGAAGCAGATGGCGTTTGGCAATTTCAAGTTTATCATATTCCAAATAACTCGGCAGTTCAATTATTTCCATTCTATCCTGAAGCGGTAAGGGAATAGAATACCTGATATTTGCCGTAGTGATAAACATTACCTGGGAAAGGTCGTAATCAATTTCCAAATAGTGATCTTGAAAAGTGTGGTTCTGTTCAGGATCAAGAACTTCAAGCATGGCAGATGAAGGATCGCCGCGAAAATCATTACTAATCTTGTCAATCTCATCAAGCAGGATTAAAGGATTTACCGTTCCCGCCCGTTTCATTGCGTGAATAATTTTACCCGGCATGGAACCGATGTAAGTTTTTCTGTGTCCGCGTATCTCGGCTTCATCACGAACTCCACCAAGGCTGATACGAACAAATTCTCTTCCGATTGCACGGGCGATTGATTTACCGAGAGAAGTTTTTCCAACTCCGGGAGGTCCAACAAGACAAAGGATTTGCCCACGCATTTGTTTTACTAAATTGAGCACTGCAATATGTTCAATGATTCTTTCTTTCGGTTTTTCCAATCCAAAATGATCTTCATTTAAAATGGTTTCGACATGTTTAATATCTAAATGATCTTCAGATTTTTTATACCACGGGACATCGATTAGCCAATCCAAATAATTTCTTATTACCGTAAACTCCGGAGACATCGGTGGAATTTTTTGAAGTTTGTTCAGTTCTTCGATAGCTGTATCGTTTGCAAGCTTCGGCATTTTAGCTTTTTTAATTTTGTCGCGGAGTTTGCTGATTTCGGAATTATTATCCTCATCTTCGCCCAATTCATCCTGCAGAATTTTTATCTGCTCTTGAATGATAAATTTTCTCTGTGTCTTTCCAATATTTTCTTGAACTTTCCCGTCAATTTCTTTTTCAATTTTTAGAATATCGATCTCTGAATTCAGAAGTTTTATTACTTCGTAAAATTGATCTTTGATTTCCGTTTGCACAAGAATTTTCTGCTTCACTTCCAGCGACTGATTAATATTTGCAGCTGCATAAAACAGTTTTCTATCAGGTTCTTCAATGGCTTCAAATGCATTGATAGCTTCAGACGGAATGTTCCGGTTTATTTTCACATATTCTTTAAACAGTCCGGTCATCTGGCGGACAAGCGCTTTCATTTCGTGGTCATTTTCAATTTTCGGAATGATCACTTCAATTCTGGCTTCAAAAAAATCTTTGTTCCCGGTAAACTCAATTATTTTCCCTTGCAGTAAACCATCAACTAAAATTTTCATTAATCCGTTCGGCAGTTTTAATATCTGCACGATGCGGGCAATCGTTCCTTCCAGATAAATATCTTCTTGCTGCGGATCTTCTAAGTTTGATTTTTTTTGGCTTGAAAGAAAAATAAATTTATCGCGATCAACCGCTGCATTAGCGGCTCTGATCGACTGCTCTCTTCCAACCAACACCGGGAAGATCATATATGGAAAAATTACAATATCTCTTAGCGGTAAAACCGGAAGAATTTCCGGCAGATTATCAATTAACAGGTTTTCGTCCTTAGGTAAATTTTCAATTTCAACATTCACGTTCAAAAGTTCTCCTTTTTCTCAAATTTCGGATTGAAATATACCAAAAAAATGTAGAATGGATAGTGTAGAAAGGAAGATGAATTATGATCCCATCAAAAATATTTTGATCTTTTAGTAAGAATTTAAGAACAAGGATTAACGATTTTTGATTTTAGAAGTTAAAATCAAATCGAAAATCGCTATTCGTTAATCCTTGTTCTGAGATCAAAAAAGGTTTAGTTGGCGTCTAAGCCGCACTAAGATTGAATAGTTGCATAAACATCACCAAAACTTTTTCACAAAATACTTTGCAAATAATTTGAGGTCCATCCCATTCAACCATGCGTTCATTCATCCATGCTTTAACAATAAAATTCACGTAAATTGTACCCGTACTTTAAATATTATTCGGAGAATTTATGATAAATGATCTAATTATAGTTGCAAAAGAAGCGGGAGAAATTATACGTGAAGGATTTGGCAAGAATTTTTCAATTGAATTTAAAACAAACGAATCGAATTTAGTTACCGAGATAGATAAGAAATCTGAAAAACATATCATTGATTTCATCACAAAAAAATATCCAACACATAGTTTACTTACGGAAGAATCCGGGGAGCATAACCATAATTCGGAATACGTTTGGGTAATTGATCCATTAGACGGTACCTCAAATTTTGCGCATAGTCTGCCGATCTTTTCAGTCTCTATCGGTTTGCAGAAAAACGGTGAAACAATCGCCGGAGTTGTTTATGATGTTATGCGGAATGAAATCTATTCTGCCGAACTTGGCAGCGGCGCTTATTGCAACAGTGTGAAAATTTCCGTTAACCAAAATGATAATTTGCGGAGAAGTTTTTTGGTCACCGGATTTCCGTACAACATTGAAGAAAATCCCGACAACGCGATTGAAATTTTTATTGAAATGATTAAACGAACCCGTGCGGTAAGGCGTCTCGGTTCGGCGGCAATTGATTTTTGTTATATGGCAAAAGGAGTCTTCGACGGTTTCTGGGAAGTGCATCTCCATCCGTGGGATATTTCCGCCGGGAAATTAATTGTTGAAGAAGCCGGCGGATTAGTGACCAATTTTAACGGAGATAAAATTGATATTTTCTCAAAACAAATTTTGGCATCCAATGGGAAATTGCATGAGCAGTTGATGGGTGTGATAAAATCTGTTGAATCATAAAACGTTAAGTTATTTGATTATAATCATCTTCTTCATCTCATGGTTGCAGTCAGCAGTTAAACTATAAAAATATATTCCGCTTGAAAG
>JALNWB010000158.1 GCA_023231105.1 Ignavibacteriaceae bacterium
ATCCACTTTCCATCTTTTGAATAATGAGCATCTCTCCCAGCCTGAATCAGTAAGTTAACTGAATAGTTGTTTAGGTCTAACTCATAAATTTTATTATAAGTTATGAATAAGATTGTATTCCATTGTGAAACTTCGAAAGCTGTAACATGACTTGTTTTGTCTCCTGGGAATAACAAGGTATCTGTCCCATCAATTAGGTTTAGTAATTTCAAGGAATAACTTACTGCGAGATGGTCATACAGAATATAAACTGCTGACTTTCCATCAGAAGTGAAGTTGGAGGAATAAATATATTTTGAATTTGAAGAATCTCTGAGTAGTTTAAAGTTCTTACCGTCAACGTCCATTAAATACATCCCCGACGAATGACTGAATAAAATTTGATTCCCCGACGGGGAAATATTCCAACTCCACAAAAAATTGATATAGCTTGGTAAAGTTAATTTCGTTAAACCGGAGCCGTCTGTATTCATAAAGTAATATGAATAGTCCGTTCCATTTAAACAAATATTTTTTTCGTTAAGTGATAACCACAAATCGTTAAACCGATTCGGACTCATTTGATGTTTATTAGACCCATCAGCATCCATGGAATAAATAGTGTAATCGTTAAGGTAAAAAATTGTGTCACGTGTCTGGGAAAGAATAAAGTTGCCCCCATTTGCCAGCAATTTTAGATTAGTGCCGTCAGTGTTAATTGAATAAATTCGCAACACACTTTTTAGTTCTGGCTTTCTTTCATGTCCATTATCATCAATTAATCCGCAAGAATAAAAAAATAATAGCGATGTAATAACAACCAATAATGGCAGTATAGATTTACTAAAGCACTTAAGACTTTTCATTTTTCCCTCAATTAATTTTTATTTATCCTTTTCTGTTAGTTAAAACACTTTTCTTCAACCGAAGCAATGATTCATTCACCGCTTTTTTCTTTTAAAGGAAATTTCTCATTCATAAATTTTTCTGTTTGGGAATAAAGAAGCGAAAACAAATACCCAAACCCGATTCCCAAAATTGCCCCACCAAAAATATCCGATGGATAATGAAGCCCCAAATAAACCCGTGAGATTGCAATAAGAGACGCTGCGGTAATTAAATACCATTTAGCTTTTGGATAAAGGATTGAAAAAAAGATTGCCACACCAAAATTATTTAAAGCATGATTCGAAGGGAAAGAAAATGTTCCTGTGCAGCCTAACGGAGTAAGAACATCAGATAACGCGTTACACGGGCGCAGCCGCTGAAATATTTCTTTTATCACTCTCGCCCCAAGTTGATCGGTTGTTGCAACTAACAATAAAACCAACACCGCTGCAATTCTTCCTTTTCTTCCTCCTTTGAATACCAGGTAAAGTAAAGCTATGATATAAACAGGAAACCAATGCCGCACATTAGTTATAAATGAAAAAAAGAGATCAAGAATACCTGAGGAAAGCGCATGGTTAAAAAAATAGAAAATAATAAGATCGAGCTGTTTCAGTAATTCAGTCATTTTATCTTTTCCTTTGAAAAATTCTTTCTAAGTACTAATTTAGAGCAGCATTAAATTGTTTACTAAAAAATTCGGCACATAGATCAAGAAGTTTTTAAAATTACTTAATTAAGTTATCAATGGCTAAATCAAATCCCAAATATTCACTTTTAGGTTTTCTTACAAATCCGTCGGCGTTATTTGATGGCCAAAAGTATGAATATATAAAAAAGGAATCGGAGGAATATCTAGTTGTTCCTTTAAAAGTTATTACACTGCTAATTGCTGTTTCCGGATTATTTGCAATGGTTTTTGAGCTCCGGCATTTTTCTGAATTTTCACTTAAAGTATATGCCACACGGCTTGCGGCAACATTAATTGCGTTTATCATTCTTGTTGTTCTCAATTCAAAACACGCATTAAAAAGACCTGTAATGCTCGTTCATATTTTATTGATAACTATTATTGCCTCAAGCGGGTATATGATCCTTCTGATGCCCTCAACGTTAATTGTCAATACTCAAATTGTAGGTTTGATGATTTTCACTTCCGCTTTATTTCTTAGCTGGGAAGTGAAAAATCAAATAATTGTTGCAATCTATTATAATATTGTTTTTGCAGGAGCAATTTTAATAAACAAACAAGAGATTTATTTTCTGCCGAACATGGTTGAATCGGTAATCTTTGTTCTTTTTCTCAGTGTTATTTCCGTTGTGGGCAGCGCGGTAAGTTTCAAACTCCGTTCTGAACTTGCAGAAAAATCTTACAGGATGAATTTGTCTGAAAAGAAATTCCGTTCAATTATTAAAAACTCAGCTGAAGGAATATTTCAATCTACCTTTGACGGAAGATTTGTTACAACAAACCCCGCACTTGCAAAAATTCTTGGATATGAAAATGAATCTGAATTACGCAAACTAAATATTGCAAAAGATATTTATAAGAATCCGCAAGACCGCCTTAAACTTATAGAAATTTTAAAAGAGCATAAAGAAGTGCGCAACCTCCGCGTTCCTTTAAAAAGGAAAGACGGAAGTTCCGTTATGGTCATCCTCAATGATCGCCTTGTAAAAGATGAAGAAGGGAGATTCTTCTTTGAAGGAAACATGCAGGATATTACCGAGCAAATTACTTTAGAACGTGAAAGGAAAAAAGCCGAAGAAAAACTTCGCCAGGAGATGGTAAAATCCGAAGCGCTTGCTACGGATGCCGTCCGTTCAAGTGAAACAAAAAGTATTTTTCTTGCAAATATGAGTCACGAAATCCGCACGCCAATGAACGGGATTATCGGATTCCTAAATTTAATTGAACAGGGCGCCTATAAAAGTTCCGATGAATTGCATGACTTTGTTACAACGGCGAGGCAGTCGGCAGAAACGCTTCTCGATTTAATAAATGATATTTTAGATTTTTCTAAAATTGAAGCGGGTAAACTTCAGCTTGAAGAAGAAGAATTAAACCTGCGTGAACTTATCGGCAGCGCTTTACAAACAGTCTCTACAAAAGTGAACGAAAAAAGATTGAAAGTTATTGTCGATGTTGATCCCGGCACAACTCCTTTATTGATCGGCGATACTAAACGGCTTCGGCAGGTTTATATAAATCTTATCTCTAACGCCGTAAAGTTTACCGACCAGGGACACATTCGCATAACCGTCAATTCTGAAAAAGTTGATAATGAAAGAATTAAAATTGTTTCCGCAATTGAAGATACCGGAATGGGTATCCCCAGAGATAAAATGGATGCGCTCTTCAAATCTTTTTCTCAAGTTGATGGAACAATGTCAAGAAAACATGGCGGCACCGGTTTAGGTTTGGCTATCTGCAAAGAACTTGTTTCGTTAATGAACGGCTCGATTAAAGTTGACCCTGATTATACAAAGGGAAGCCGTTTTGTTTTTTCCGTCATCTTAAAAAAGCAAAAAAACACTTCGCTCTTTAGCGCAATTAAAAGTTTCTCTAAGACCTCCGAAAGTGAAGCGCTTAAAGGAATAATCCAGCAGAAAATGTTATCAATCGATGATCTGCGAGATTATAGGGCACGCTTTAAGATATTATTAGTTGAAGACAATCCCGTTAATCAAAAAGTTGCATTAAAAATTCTTGCTCAAGCCGGTTTTCAAATTGATGCGGTTAATAATGGAAGAGAAGCATACGAAACGATGCTTGCAGCCGCTCAATACGATTTAATTTTAATGGATATTCAAATGCCGGAAATGGACGGCTGGACGGCAACTCAAAAGATTAGAGAGATAAAAGGAATTGGTGAAAACATTCCTATTATCGCTATGACCGCCCACGCCCTTCTCGGAGACAGAGATAAATGTTTAGCCGCGGGGATGAACGATTATATTTCCAAACCAATTAAAACCGATGAATTTATTGCTCTGCTCGATAGATGGCTGAACGTCGGAAAACATTATACAAAAACTATTCAACTAGAAGAAAATCCTATGATGGAAGAACAAGTTCAAGTTTTTGATAAAGCCCAATTCTCTTCAATGAGTATGGACGATAAAGATTTCCAGAAAGATTTAGTCTCGACTTTTCTACAAGATACTATCGGTCGCTTGATTAAAATTGAGGAACATATTCAAAATAATGATTTCGCAAAAATTGCAGCCGAAGGGCACACAATAAAAGGGGGAAGCTATGCTCTCGGGGCGGTGTTGTTAGGAGATGAAGCTAAAGTTTTGGAGGTCACCTGCAAAGCAAATAATCTACAGGATACTATGCAGCAAATGCCGAGATTAAAACGTGCATTTGAATTAACAAAAAAAGCAATGCAAGTATATTTATAGTTAATAAATATTCCTTCGCACTAAATTTATATTGTAGAGCCTTGCCATGGCAAGGCTCTATTGTTTTACTTCCACAGCCGTATAACCGGCTTTTTTTAAGAGATCAACAACTGATTCTGAAGATACCGTTTCACTTTTAACCGAAAGAATTCTTTCCGGACTTTGTAGATCAACATTCCATTCTTCAATTTGTTTTTCTCCGTTTAGAAATGGAGTAATCTTTGCTATACATCCGCCGCACTTGATGTTTGTTTTAAATAATAATTCCGTCATAATATTAATTCCTTTATTTGTGTTTTGTTATTTGGATTTTGGAATTTCATCTTTAAGTTAGTTTTAAACTTTTTAACCGTAAACTATTTGAGACTACTGAAACCGAGCTCATCGCCATAGAAATTCCTGCGATCATCGGATCAATTTGAAAACCGGTGAACGGAAAGAAAACACCCGCAGCCACCGGGATTAAAACAATGTTGTAAACAAACGCCCAAAACAAATTTTGCTTGATAGTTTTTACCGTTGCACGCGAAAGAGTGATTGCTTTTACAATAGAAAACAGATCCGATTTCATTAACGTAACTTGCGCAACATCCATTGCAATATCGGTTCCCTTTGCCATTGCAATGCTTACGTCGGCAACCGTTAATGCTTGCGCGTCGTTTATGCCGTCACCAACCATCCCGACAATATTATTTTCTTTTTGTAATTGCTTTACGAACTCCGCTTTTTGCGAAGGAAGTAATTCAGATTGAAATGAATCGATACCGACTTTTTTTGCAACCGCGAAAGCAGTTTGATGATTATCGCCGGTGAGCATAAAAATTTTAATCCCCAACTTTTTTAATTGATGGATTGCTTCCTTTGAAGTTTCCCGAACCGTATCGGCAATAGCGATAAGGCAAAGTGTTTGCTGTTCATCGGCAAAGAAAATAATTGAATTCGCTTCGGCTTTTAATTCCGACGCACGATGTTGCAGTTCATCATCAACCATAATGTTTTGTTGAAAAAGAAAAATTTCATTTCCGAGAAAATATTTTGAACCTCCGGCAGTTGCGGTTACGCCTTTACCGGTTATTGCTTCAAACGCTTCAACTTCAACTTTTTTATTTGCTTCAGTAGTAAAATGATTAACAACTGCAGAAGCTAAAGGATGCTCCGACTTACTCTCAATTGAATAGAGAATATTTTCAAGATCATTTTTATTTAGCGTTCCTTTTTTCCAAACCACTTCAACAATTTTCGGATTTCCTTCGGTTATCGTTCCCGTTTTATCAAGAATAAGCGCATTCATCTTGTGCGCTTTTTCTAAACTTTCGGCATCCTTAATAAGAATTCCGTTTTCAGCGCCTTTGCCGATACCAACCATTAATGCCGTTGGCGTTGCCAATCCAAGCGCGCATGGGCATGCGATGATAAGGACGGTTATCATTCCCGTTACACCTTGTATAAAATATTCTGTTCCGCCGATGATGATCCATAAAAAAAATGTCAGCACTGCTGTAACCACAACCACCGGAACAAATACGGAAGCAATTTTATCAACTAATTTTTGCACCGGCGCTTTACTGCTTTGCGCTTCCTGCACTTGTTGGATGATGTGAGCAAGCAAAGTTTCTTCACCTATCTGCAGCGCTTCAATCTGTAAACTTCCTTTTTGATTCAGCGTTCCGGCAAAAACTTTTTCGCCCGATTTTTTCAACACGGGAAGCGATTCGCCCGTTAACATACTTTCATCTAAATAAGATTCGCCGCTCAGCACTTTTCCATCAACCGCAATGCGCTCGCCCGGTTTTACGATTATCGTTTCGCGTTTCAAAATTTCTTTAATAGAAATGATAACTTCTTTTCCGTTTCGAATTACAGCCACAGTACTTGGCTGAAGGTTCATCAATTTTTTTATTGCTTCGGCAGAACGATGTTTTGCTTTTTCTTCAAGAAACTTTCCGAGTAAAATGAACGAAACAATTACCGCTGCCGATTCAAAATAAAGATGCGGTTCAAAGCCGCGTGAGATGAGAAATTGCGGATAAACTACGTTGAACAGACTAAATAGAAAAGCGATTCCTGTGCTTAACGCAACCAGTGTATCCATATTGGTTTGTAAATGCTTTCCTTTTTGATACGCTTGAATAAAAAAATCTCTTCCGAAATAAAACAAGATTACACCGGTGAGCAACATTAAAATCCATTGTGTGCTTTCCGCCGGATGATGAAAAAACATTGCAAGCACAACAACCGGCACCGTTAAAATCAAAGAGAAAATTACGTTTGTTTTTGCTTTTGCAAGTTTCAGTTTTCTTTCTTCATCTAATTGCTGCGGTGTTTTAGTCTCGTCTATTTGTAGATCGTAACCAATAGTTTGCACAACTTCTTTCATTTGCTTCGGAGAAACAAGTTTCTGATTAAACTCCACCATTACGGTGTTGTCCGCATAATTAACCGCTGCTGAAAGAATTCCGTTTTGCGATTTTAACATTGATTCAACGCTCACCGCGCACGCGGAACAAGTCATCCCGGTTACCGGAAATATTTTTTTCTCAGTTTTCATTCTTGTTGTGAACTCATAATTTTATTTTAATTTTTCTGTACGAAAAATATGGAGTGACGGACGAAATCTGTTGTAAAATTTTTTATTTGGTTTATAAGATTTTTAATGCGGACTGAGTTTGTCGAGCGGTTTTCGCTGTGGGAGTTTTAGATTTTTAAATTGTGTGGGAGTTAATCCCGTAACTTGTTTAAATTGATTGGAAAGATGAGCAACACTGCTGTATCCGAGTTTGAAAGCCATCTCGCTTAATGTAAAATCATTATACACTAACCACTCTTTAACGCGCTCAACTTTTTGAAGAATGAAAAACTTCTCAATAGTTATACCTGTCATCGAAGAGAAAAGGGAAGTGAGGTAGTGATAATCTTTACCAAGTTTTTCGGAAAGGTAATCCGAAAAATTGATGTTCATCGCCTCAAGCTTGTCTTGATAGATCAACTCGATAATGGTCGTCTTGATCGTATCAACAAGTTGAGCTTTTTTATCTTCGATCAACTCAAAACCGTTTTTCTCAAGAATCATTTTAATCGGTTCAAGAGTTTTTTCTTCCGGAAACGAAACCACAGCTTTGCCAAGTTCAACGGAATGAACCGTGCAGCCGAGTTTTTCTAATTCGTCATGCACAACCTTTACGCACCGGTTGCAAACCATGTTTTTGATATGTAATTCTTTTGTAGTCATTTGTTAATGGGTCATCGGTCATTGGGCAGAAGTCATTTTTTAATGACCGTTGACCAATGACTACTGACTATTCTCACTCCATTACAAGCACTTCGGCGATTCTCTCCATCGCCCAATCAATTTCTTCTTTCGTAATTACCAACGGAGGAGCAAAACGGATAACGTTGGTATGTGTTTCTTTGCAGAGCAAACCGCGGTCTTTTAGCGCTTCACAAAATCTTCTTGCACCGCCTGCTTCGGGATGCAGTTCAACACCGATGAACAAACCTTTCCCACGAATCTCTTTAACGTGTTTCGATTTTATTTCATTTAATTTTTCTCTGAAATAATTTCCCATTTCAAAAGAATTTTCGATCAACTTTTCCTCAATTAGGACTTTAATACTTTCGCGCGCAATTGCTGCGCCGAGTGGATTTCCGCCGAATGTTGAACCATGATCGCCAGGATTAAAAACTCTGAGAAGTTTTTTATCCGCCAAAACTGCCGACACCGGGTAACAACCGCCTGAAAGCGCTTTACCAACGATTACTGCATCGGGACGAATTTTTTCGTACTCGAATGCAAAAAGTTTTCCGCTTCTTCCTAAACCGGACTGAATTTCATCTGCAATAAAAAGGACATTATTTTTTCTGCAAATCTCAAATGCTTTCTGCAAATATCCTTCCGGCGGAACAATTACTCCCCCTTCGCCTTGTATCGGTTCAACTAAAAAAGCAACTGTGTTGGAACAGATCATTTGTTCGAGCAGTTCAATATTGCCGTAAGGAATAATTTTGTATCCCGGTGTGAATGGTCCGAATCCATCTTTATATTGCTCTTCGGTAGAAAAAGAAATTATCGAAATTGTTCTACCGGAAAAATTATTTGTGCAGCAGATTATTTCAGCTTTGTTTTCTTCAACGCCTTTAATTTTATAACCCCATTTGCGGGCAGCTTTCAATGCAGTTTCAACAGCTTCGGCGCCGGAATTCATCGGAAGCATCATTTCGTATCCGGTAAGTTCGCACAACTCTTTGCAAAGAAATGGGAGTTGGTCATTTCTAAATGCGCGGGAAGTGAGCGTAACTTTTTCTAATTGTTCTTTTGCTTTATTTACGATGCGCGGATGGCAATGTCCTTGATTCACTGCCGAATAAGCGGCAAGGCAATCGAGATATTTGTTTCCATCAACATCCCAAACCCAAACACCTTTAGCTTTTTCAATTACGACATCCAGTGGATGATAATTATGCGCGCCGTATTGGTCTTCAATATTTATAATTTCTTTAGAGGTCATAAAGTTTCCTTGATTTTTTTTTCTTCATTTATAATTTAATAAATTATACGCTGAAATTCAGCATAAGTAAAAAAAAGTGCTTAA
>JALNWB010000159.1 GCA_023231105.1 Ignavibacteriaceae bacterium
ATCTATGAAATTATTTATCTCGATTTTACTTATCACTTTCGCATTCTCCGGGTGCGGCAAAAAAGAGAAAGTCTATAAATTCAACAACAAAGGAATTGAATATCTCATCTCGGAAGCGGCAAATGGTAACAAGACTGCCAACGATAGTCTTTCAAATTTGTTTGATCTTAATCTACCGCCGCAATCCGTTATCAACAAAATTGAAATCGACAGTATAAAAAATAATTCGGGAAAAACTTTTTATGGAATTATTGTTGAATTTCCCAATCCGTTTTTCAACCGCTTTGCCGTTTATGATTCTTCGATGCAATGTTATTTAATTGATAAATCGCTCAACGGTTATCTCTCTTTGACTTCAATAAAGACCGAGAAGAAAAATTTTTTCCAGGTCTTTGAACAGTTTACATCAAAAGATGTATTGTCGCTGAAAAGAAAAAATCTGTACCTCGTTAAAGGAGATACCGTAAACTTAGCGCTCCGGTTTTACACGCAATTCTTCTCGCCAAGCGATCATCTTATACAGGAAGTTGAAACATTTACTGATGAATTAGTGCAGGCGAAAATATTAAGCGAAAAAGGATTATCACCTCAACAAAGCTGGGATACATTTTCATTTGATGAACATTCACTAAAGTTCAAAAGTCAAAATAATTATTTTGAAACGTTTGTTCTTCAATTAACAAACCAATTTGCCGGAAAGCCGGTGATGCCGTTTTTTAATGATCAATCTTCTGCTTTGAAAGGATCGGGGAAAAAATTCTCGGTTGATTCTGCACAAACCTATAACAACTACAATAACAAGATGGAGAAATATTCTCTTTATTTGCCTGAAGGATGGAAGCCAATTTTCGGTGTTTCTTTTAAAGATGTATTAAATACTAAAGTTGAAGGAACAAAATTTATTAACGTCAGTTTAGGGGCGTCATTCGGAGTAATAAAATTAAAAGCAAACGGTAAAGCGGAAGATCACCTTTCTTTCACGTTAAAAAATAAAGTGGATGGAAATTATACGGTACGATTTTCGGAGAAAAATTTAATTAACAGAAATTATTATCTTTGTTTTGAAATTAGTTGTTATACTTTAAAATTTTTAGTTGTTTTCCAATGTCCCGAAATTCTTTATGAAGCAAACAAACAGACATTTGAGTCAATTATTAATTCATTTTGGATTGATTGTTAAAAAAAACTAACCATAAGGAGATACGTTGAACATTTATTTAATGCGGCACGGCGAAGCTGAAAGTATAAAACCGGGACTAAAAGATTCTGAAAGAAAATTAACCTCCGCCGGAGTAGAACATTTAGACAAAATGTTTCAAGCGATAAAAAAAACAATCCCGCAGTTCGATTATCTTCTCTCCTCTCCGTTGATCCGTGCGGTGCAAACGACCGAAAGAGTGAAACTTATTTCGCAATCAAAATCAGAGATACTAATCGAAGAGAAATTACGGCCGGGAGAAGAATTAAAAGTCCTTATTCATCTTCTTAATTCACTTGGCGGGAAAAATATCTTTATTTGCGGACATGAACCCGACATTTCCGAATTTTGCTCTTCGTTAATTTCAACAAACTATTCCGCATTGCTTTTTAAACCGGGAACAATTGCAAAAATCTCATTCGAAGGAAAAGTCCGCGAAGCTTCGGGAATATTACAATTTCTTTTCAACCCGCTTCTTTTTAAATAAAAAAACCGGATAAAAAATTACACAAACTGAATACTTACCGCTGCTTCCTTTCGGATCTGACGGGGTTGGGCAACAATTTGTTAATCTTTATCCGGCAAAATTTGCTTACTAAAATCTAAAAAAAAAGTCTCATTTCCAATTTTTTTTCTTTTGTTCTTGCAGAGAATTTCTTTCCCAAAAAACTTCGCCGGAAAAACCTTGAATAGAATTATCCTTCTCGGCAGCAGCAAGTCTTTTTTCAGCTAAACAACAATAAAATTGATCGGCTTCAATACCTACATAATTTCTTTTTAATTTTTTTGCGGTAACCGATGTTGTTCCCGAACCGAGGAAAGGATCAAAAACCACATCTCCTTCATTTGAGCTTGCTAAAATAATTTTTGCCAGAAGCTTTTCCGGTTTTTGCGTTGGATGATCGGTGTTTTCCGGCATCGACCAAAATGGCACCGTTATATCCGTCCAAATATTTGAGGGTGAAGTTAAGCGGAAATTCCCTTCTTCGCTTGCCGACCAGTCTTTTGGCTTTCCGTCTTCCTTGTAAGGGGCAAGTACTTTACGCTTTGTTTTAACTGCATCAAGATTAAAAACATAACTTGAAGATTTTGTGCAGAACCAAATATCTTCCGAACAGTTTTTCCAATTGGCTTTTGCGCCTCTTCCCTTTTCTCTTTCCCAGGTTATTCTATTCTGAACATGAAAATACTTTTTAGCAATATTATAAAGACCGGGAGAAGATTTCCAATCTCCGCATAAATAAATTGAAGCGTTTCCTTTCATCAACCGCGGAAGTTTTGAAACCCAGCTATCAAGCCATATTTCATATTCTTCATCTTCCATTTGTGCAAATTTTAATTCATTAAATTTTTTGTGAAGATTATAAGGTGGGTCAACGAAAATTAAATCGCAAAAAGCATTGGGCAGTAAATCCAAAACAGAAAACAAATCTTGATGAATTGTTTTGTTAAGAATTTCATTTAAAGAAACTTGTTCTTTAACGCTAATTAATTTTGTTGAATACAAAACCGTTTCATTGTCAGTCAAATCAAGCGTTCTGTTGTACGGTGCTTTTTCTTTCTTCATTTAAATTTCAGATGTGAAATGATAATAAATCCCTCAAATAGTTTTCAGTTTTCAGTGATCAGTTTTCAGAAATTCCTAATTCCTAATTTTTAATTCCTAATTAATTTAAGTGGAGCTAAGCGGGATCGAACCGCTAACCTCTACGTTGCGAACGTAGCGCTCTCCCAATTGAGCTATAGCCCCGAATAATATTGAAATGACAAAAAACAAAAAACAAAATTCAAATAATTTTCAAGAATCTTAACCAGTAACCTTGCCACCAAAAGTCCTCACTCACCCAACAGAGCAATATCTCTACAATTATTTTCTTGGATGCTAAATTAATAAAAAATATTTGAACTTCGATAATTCTCCGGAAGGTTGTAGTAAATCGCACGGATCATTTTTTTATGTATGCGTTCAAACCAACCACTAGAGGCTTACCATCAACGATGCATTGCGTTTGCGTATTTCCGTGAGTGGTTGCTACAACTAATGTTTTGCCGGATGCGCTTGGCGTCGGCTTCTGTAAATCAATGGTGATGATGAGCTTGTTGTCTTCTATTTTTACTTCCATTTTATTTTTCCTCTATTTTTATGATTGTGATATTATTTAACTCGTAATTTCTCAGTTAGAATGAGATTGAGTTAATGTGCAATTTTTACTCTTGAGAAATTGCACTTGGAAACTCATGCTACAAAAATCTTTTCTCTCTTCTTGTCTCTACTACTTCTATACCTTGTAAGAAGTGTAAGAGGTCTATCCTATGTAAGGATGAAAAGCTAATTCCGATAGTTGGAATATTTGACAATTAGATTTTAATGAGCAATTGAAAAATATTAAAATATTTGTTGAAGTACATATTAAGACTCGAATAATTGATAATTTCCCTTCAAGTTTTTGTAATACCTCTAATTTTTTGTTCGTCTATTCTTCGCTTGCATGTTATTATATAAATAAACATAAAATGGTTTATATTATTTACTTGACAAATACAGTTAATGTTTGTAATTTAGCGTTGGTAGGTTTTCTAATTACTATTTAAGGAATCAAAAATGCAAAACTGGCTAAAAACACGGTTTAATTATCTAAGGAAGCAGTTCGCTTCTAAACCGTTCGTCTTTGAGGAGCTAAAAGGAGTTCTTGATGAAAAGTTTCATGATAAGGAAGAAAAGTTGTTGGTAATGCTTTCCGAGCTAAATAAAGAGGGTTTGTTAAAAATTGAGCTGGATGAGACAGACAACAGAAAGAAGATTTATCATCTTATTGATCCAAAACTTGAATTATTGAAAAAAGAAGTTCTTGACCGAAGCGACCTTGAGGGTATTCTGAAAGAAGCTGCGGACTTAATAAGAACAAAAGTAGATTATTCTTTTATACTCCTTCTCTTATTCTACAAGAAGGTTAGCGATAAATGGGAAAGTGATTATGAAAAAGCTCTCCACGAATCCCTTGATGTTTATAAACTTTCGGAAGAAGAAGCTAAGCAGAATGCAGAGAACCCGACTTATCACGACTTTATAATTCCGAAAGAATATTTGTGGAATAGTCTTCGCAAAGAATCGAACAAACTGGCTGAAAATTTCTCTATGGCTATGAAAGTGTTAGCCGAAAAGAATCCGGGCTACAAAGATGTTTTTGAAAACTTCGACTTCGCACAGTTTGTGAGCAACCGGGAAAACCAAGATATCCTTTCTCAGTTGGTTGAAATATTCAGCATTAACTCTCTTGATAAAGCTTCATCTAATGTTTTAGGCGATGCATACGAATGGCTGATTCGTTTGTTTGCCCCTCAGAAAGCAAAAGAAGGAGAAGTTTACACACCACGAGAAATTATTGATTTACTTGTTCATCTACTAACACCTCAACCCAATGAGAGCATATATGATCCATCGCTCGGTTCCGCCGGGATGTTAATAGGCGGATTTAATTTTGTGAAAGAAAAGTTTGGCGAAGAAGCTGCTAAAACTTTATTCTTGTACGGACAAGAAGCCAACTACCGCACCCGCTCAATTGCAAAGATGAATCTTTATTTACATGGAATAAAAAACGGAACTCCGGAATACGGTGATACACTTCTCTATCCAAAGTTTAGAATAAATGGCGCGTTACAAAAGTTTGATGTGGTTATGGCTAACCCGCCGTGGAATCAGGACGGCTACGGTGAGGATTCTATTAAGAAAGGCGATTTCTGGAAAGAACGTTTTAACGAGTACGGCTTTGCGCCCGATCAGTCTGCGGACTGGATGTGGATTGCTCACATGTTCGCTTCTTCAACTGAAGATAAAGGACGGCTTGGAATTGTTATGGATAACGGCGCATTATTTAGAGGCGGCAAGGAAAGAGTAATACGCGAAAAGTTTGTTAAACAGAGTGCGATTGAATGCGTTATTGTGTTACCGGAAAAACTCTTTTATAACACCGGCGCACCCGGCGCTATACTGGTGCTTAACAAGAACAAAAGACCGGAAACAAAAGACAAAATTATTTTCATCAACGCTTCTAATGAATTTATTAAACACCCGGAAGTAAGAAGATTAAATTCTCTCTCTGTTGAAAATATTGAGAACATTGTTAATGCTTATAAAACGTTTGGAGAAAAGGAAGGTTTCTCAAGAGCCGTAGAACTTAAAGAAATTGTGGAGAATGATTTTAATCTGAATGTCTCTTTGTACGTTTATCCGCAAGATGAAAAAGAACACATTGATGTTAGAAAAGAATGGAATGAGCTTGAAAAGATTGAACGTGAGTTGAAGGATGTAGATGCAAGGTTGGAAAAATATTTGTCTGAATTGAATTACTAAAAGGGAATAATTGAAATGGGACAATGGAAAAGGATAAAACTTGGAGATGTAATTATTGATCTTATTGGCGGAGGAACACCTTCAACTAAGGAAGAAAATTATTGGAATGGAAACATACCGTGGATGACGAGTGCACATATTACATCTAAGGAAATATTTACCGGACAAAGAAAAATATCTGAGACTGGTCTGAAAGAAAGTGCGACTAAATTAATACCTAAGAATAGTTTGCTCATAGCTTCAAGAGTTGGTATCGGAAAAGCTGCGATCAATAGAATTGATGTAGCTATCAGCCAAGACTTAACCGGTGTTATTCTTGATAACTCCAGGATACAACCAGAATATGTTTACTGGTGGTTAGCGTTAAACCAAAACAAATTGAAATCGCTTGCACAAGGAAGCACTATAAAAGGAATACTAAAAGAAGATTTTGCAAAGTTGGAGTTAGAATTACCTTCGTTAAATATTCAAAAAGAGATAAGCAACATTTTGAATTTGGTTGATGAAGCAATTCAAAAAGCAGATGAGGCAATTGAACACACCGAACGGTTAAAACAAGGCTTGATGCAAAAACTTTTAACAGAAGGAATTGGACACACTGAGTTTAAGGAAACAAAAATTGGAAGAATTCCGAAGGAGTGGGAAGTAATGGAACTGCATAACTCGATTCTTGAGATGAAAAATGGTTTTGCGAGTGGCAAAAGAGATATTGCTGGAGTCGTTCAAATTAGGATGAATAATGTTTCGACTGAAGGAAGGATCAATTTTGATAAATACCTAAAGGTTCCCAAAATAACAAATTATAAACAATATATTTTAGTGGAAGATGATTTTATATTCAATAATACCAATAGCATTGATCTGGTAGGAAAATCTTCCGTTTTCAAATCGGCACCATTTGAATGTGTCTTTAGCAACCATTTTACACGAATTCGTTTCAACAAAGAAATTATTCTACCACAATATGTGCTTTATCACTTCATTCTACTTTGGAAGACGAAACATTTCCAATCTCTCGCAATT
This sequence comes from Ignavibacteriaceae bacterium, assembly GCA_023231105.1. GTDB lineage: Bacteria > Bacteroidota > Ignavibacteria > Ignavibacteriales > Ignavibacteriaceae > UBA1563. Next base: position 6,573 of record JALNWB010000159.1, read on the forward strand.
AGACATGTCGGTCAAGCAGCTGTTAACTCTAATTATTTGCTAAAAATGTTACTTCCTTTCCCAAGTATTAAAGAGCAAAGAAAGATTGTTGATATTATTCAAAATGTTGAGAATAGAGTTTTGTTTGAAAAACGACGTAAAAACCAATTTGAACAAATCAAACAAGGATTAATGAACGACTTATTAACCGGAAAGAAAAGAGTTACGCTAAACTAATGGTTCATAGTGTAGGTAAAAATGGGATTTCTACCTACGGATTGATTCGATTTCAAGGCGAAAGGCTAAATTCTGCCTTGAAAAAGGATCAAAGGTATTTGGTTCTAAGTGTCTGCCTATGGTTGGGATTGGCAGAAGTCTAAAAATTTGAAAAGTATTGAATCAAGTTGTAGGTGGTTTCGCCAATTTTACCTACATATTGATTCATTTAGGAGATAAAAGCTATATTGACTTGTAATTGATTCAACAAGGAGTAAAAATGGAAAAACTAATTATGATATTCGAAAATAATAAAGGATTTGCCCGTATGAAAGAAATGCGGGAATCCGGTATTCAAACGCGAGATATTGCCAAAGCCGTAGAAGAAGGGAAAATTGAAAAGCTAAAGCCCGGTCTTTACAAACTTGTTGACTATCCATTCGATGAACATGAAAGTTTTGCAAGCGTATGTAATGTTGACAAAAATGCGGTAATTTGCCTCCTCTCCGCTGCCGCATATTATGAGCTAACCACCTTTAATCCTTCCGAAATATATGTTGCTCTTCCGATGAATACTCCGCGCTTCAAACTAAACTATCCACCGGTACAACTTTATTATTTTAACGGGAAAAAATATGAGATCGGCATAGAAGAAAAGGATACAGCAAGCGGCAGAATAAAAATCTACACCAGAGAAAAAACTATAGTTGACCTCTTCCGTTATAAAGATAAACTTGGTGAAGATACGGCGCTTGAATCTCTTAAAACGTATATGCGAAGAAAAAACAAAAAGATAAATATTCTTAGCGATATAGCAGTTCAACTTGGCGCATTCAAAAAAATGGAAGCGTACATTAAAGGAGCGATGTAATGCCAGCCAAAAGAGAGATAAAAAATTTAGCTGCTTCGGTTAAAGAGCGGTTATTGAAAATTGCGCGTGAGGGGAATGGAGATTATCAGTCAATTTTTAAACAATATGTTCATGAAAGATTGCTCTACCGGATATCGCTGAGTCAATACGCAAATAGTTTTGTCTTAAAGGGAGCTTTGTTGTTTTTGGCTTTTGATATCAGCCGGCTTAGACCAACAAAAGATATTGATTTAATGGGGAAAGATACTCCCAACGATATAGAAAGCATTAAGAAGATTTTTGGTGAAGTCGCACAAATTAATTGTGAAGACGGACTTACTTTTGATACGGAAAATATTTCTGCGGAACGGATAATTGAAGACGGTAATTATAAAGGAATTAGAATAAGATTTACAGTACGGTTAGGAAAAGCAACCGATGGCGTTCAGATTGACATTGGATTTGGAGATGTAATTCACAAAGGACCAATAAAAATTGAATATCCAACACTGCTTGATTTTACTGCCCCTTCAATATTAGCCTACTCTATTGAATCTGCGATTGCAGAAAAGTTCCAAGCAATTGTTTCGCTCGGTATGGCAACAAGCCGTATGAAAGATTTTTACGACATCCTCTTCTTTGCTCAAAAGAATAAATTTGATTCTGTTGATCTGCTTGAGGCAATCAATCTAACTTTCAACAATAGAAATACTGCTGTTGATTTAAGAAATTTAGTCTTTGCGGATAACTTTAAAAAAGATTTGCAGAAACAAATACAATGGCAAGCGTTTTTGAAAAAAAAGAAACTTGAAGCTGATGAAAATTTTGAAATGGTTGTAACTAAGCTTGAGAATTTTATTGAACCGCTATTTGATTCATTAGAAAACAAACGATGGAACTCAACAAAATGGAGCTGGGAATAAAATGCATCAGAATGAACAAGAACTTGAGAATTATTTTATAGAACACCTTGTTGAAGAAGGCTGGAAGTTTGTAAGCAATGATGGACTTTCAAGAGAGAAAACTGACGATCCGTTGCTCGTTAGTAATCTAGAAGTTCAGCTTAAAGAATTGAATAAGAATAAAGGTATTACTTCAGAAGATATTCAACGCGTTGTAAGCGAAATGCGGGTAATTACCACCGGACAAATAGGTGCTGCAAAGTTATTGGACTTCTACAAAAAAGGAGTGCCGATTAAATATGAAAAAGATAAGACCGTTAAGTTCACTTCACTCTTTGACTATGA
>JALNWB010000160.1 GCA_023231105.1 Ignavibacteriaceae bacterium
AGTTTTTCTACTTTCTCGCGAACTATCGCAAGACCTAAACCGCGTCCTGAAATATCTGTAATCATTTGGCTTGTTGTTACTCCCGACTGAAATATTAGCATCAAAGTTTCTTGAGCGTTAAGATTCTCCAAAGAATTTTTATCAAGAACGTCTGCTTTAATAGCTGCTCTACGAACCTTATCAAGGTCAACGCCAACTCCGTTGTCTGAAATAATAATTTCTAAATGCCGGCTTTCTGTCGCGTTGAAACTTAATGTTACTTTGCCATGAGATTTTTCGCTTAACTGTTCTTCCCCTGCATGTTTTTTTATTCCGTGATCGATACAATTCCGTATCAAATGGATTAAAGGGTCTTTCAATTCTTCAAGAATTCGCTTGTCAACTTCAATTTCTTTTCCATGCACAATCAACTCCGCTTCTTTCCCTTGGCTGCGGGCGAGGTCCCGAATAAATTTTGGAAATCCTTCTACCATTGTAGAGACCGGAAGCATCAGAATATTTTTCATTGCTTCCAGGTGATCATCAATCATTCGTCCAAGCGAGCGCTGATCATTTTCTACAGCATGTAGAAGAGATGTTGTTTGGATTTCAAGTTCGTTTAATCTTTCATTGTTCCAATCAATTATTTCTTTTAACTGAAATCCATTATCAGTTGAACGACGGTAATCCCATTTACGTGATTCTTTTTTCCATGAATCAATGAAAGTATTTAAAGTCTTCATTTCGGTGGTTCTTTGTACGGAGGCTATCTTGGATTGGATCAACTGTTCGGCTTGCAAAAAGAGCGGATCTAACTTTGCTGTTGGTATTCTCACAGTTTCGGTTTGCGCATGTCTTTCTTCTGCTGATGATTCTGCGATCGCCGGTATCTCACTTTCGGATGGAGCAGCTATAGCGGTTTCTTCGAAAGTTTTTTTAACGGCGGTAGTATTCTCTTCATTTATTTTATTTGATTGGACTACCTCTGTTATAGACTGCAACTGTTTTATTAATTCTCTGTTGTCCTTAGGAATTTTTGTCCCGGTACTCGAAATCATTTTTGAAATATTATCAATCGCTTTATGAATAAGATCATATTGTTCGGCAGTTAGAGAAATGCGTTCGTTTTTTAATTCTCCGAAGATATTCTCCAACACCTGACAAATAGATTCAACATCTTTCATATTAACGGAACGGGAAGCGCCTTTCAAACTGTGCGCTTCGCGGAAAATCTTCTCAATTAATCCAGAGGTCTTTTCGGTTTTCGGCGCTTTCTCCAATTCAATTAATCCTGAAGTGAGTTCGCGAATATGCTCTTCAGCTTCAACGCGAAAAGTTGCCTGAAGTCGTTTTAAGAACTCTTCATCTTTTGTATCCATACATTGTCCTTTATTGATTAGGTTTTTTTAGGCTGTAGGTTGATAGACTGTAGGCAAACCGCCTAATGGTCTACAACCTAAAAGCCTACAGCCTAAAAGCCTACAACCTAAAAGCCTACAGCCTAAAAGCCTACAACCTAATAGCCTATAGCCTAATAGCCTACAGCCTATTATCCTAAATTTTATATTGTTCAATAAGACGTTTCAATTTTTGACCTAACTCATTTAAACCCTTTGCAGCTTTTTCGGCTTGCATCATACTTGCTGCATTCTCTGTTCCGGCTTGATTGATGTTATTCATCGCTAAGCCAATCTGATCCATCCCGACTACCTGTTGTTGACTTGATGCAACAATCTGTACTGCCGCTTCAACCGATTTAGAACTGCTATCCGCTAATCTTTTAATTGATTCGCCCGTTTGCGTTGATTGCTTTACTCCATTTTCTACAGCTTTGCTGGTTTGTTCGGTTGCCATTACAGCAGCGCTCGTAGCCTTTTGTATATCGCTTAAAATATTTCTTACCTGGATTGTAGCTTGCTTTGATTGCTGCGCAAGGCTCTTTATTTCTTGCGCTACAACGGCAAATCCTTTTCCTTGTTCTCCTGCTTTTGCCGCTTCAATCGAAGCATTTACCGCCAACAAATTAGATTGATCTGCTACATCGTTAACCGATGCGATTATCCCGCCGATTTGCTGGCTCTGTTCACTCAAGCGGATAATTGTATTTGCAACTGATCCCATTTGATCTTGAATGTGATACATTCCCTTGACTGTTTCTTCAACCGCTTGCTGCCCGGTTTGAGTTACTTGAGAAACTTGTTGCGCGTTTTCCGAAACACGGTTTGCTTTTTGGCTGGAGAGTTGCGCCGCCTGGCGGACTTCTTCTACTGTTGTGGTTGTTTCATTTATTGCTGATGCGGTTTCTGCCGCGCCGGATGCAACTTGTGTTGTTGCCGCTAAAATTTCACTTGATGATGAAGCAATCAGATTAACGCCTTCAAGAATATCTTTCGTCATACGGCGCAGATTGTTTAACATCTGTAAAAAAGCATTTCCTAGAATATCTTTTTCCGACTGCGGAATAATATTTCCCGTGAGATCTCCCGAAGCAATTTGCTGGGCAGTAGTCGCCATTTTTTTAAGCACACTAATCATTCTAGTAAAAGCCTGTGAAAGGATTCCAACTTCATCCTTTCTTTCAACTACAGAGAGTTCAACATTCAAATCTCCTTCGGCAATTAGTGAAGCTATTTTTGTAATCTCATTGAGCGGTTGTGCAATTGTTTTGTTCAACAACATTATCATGGCTATACTGAACAATAACTCAGCAATTCCGAATACCGCGAAGAGAAGTATTGCAGAATTTGCCTGCTGTTGATCAAGTGCAAGTTGGTCATCTGCTTCTTTTGTTGCGTTATCACCCATCTCAGATGAACTTAACCGGATTTTTTCAAAGCGATCCTTCTGGGTTGTCATTCCCAATTTTTGTGCTTCTTCTATTTTTCCATTTTGAATTAATGCAATCTCTTCTTTTCTTGTTTGGCGGTACGTATCAATTTCACTTCCTAATTCTTTTAATCGAAGTTGGAATAGCGGATCGACATTAAGTTTAGATAACTTTTGCATGATGCTGCTAATCTCTTGCCCTCGTTCATTTATGATTGCCTCGATCGCCAACTGTTCAGTTTTGTTTTTTGTAAGCATCATATCGAGAACGGCTGCTCGATTGAAATTTTGATGAGACCTTAGTTGTCTAAGTTCAAGAGCTATTGTGAAATGCACATCGTGCAATTCTTTTTCGGACCAAGTAATATCCTGTAAACCCCGGTAAGCTATAATTGCCACCATTAGAAACATTAACCAGATCAAGCCAAAACTAAAGAGCAGCTTCGCGCGGGTCGAAAGGTTCAAAAAATATCTCATGTTTGTTTCTCCTTTATTGAAAAATTAATCTTCTTTCTATTTAGGCTATTAGGCTGTAGGCTAATAGCCTAAAGTCTAAAAAACTACAGCCTAAAAACCTATCCTAATCTGCTTCTTGATGGATAATAATTTTTTCATCCTCTAAAATTTTCTTTGCATCAAGTATGATAATATGATCACCGGTAACTCCTCTTAAATACCCGGCTCCAATTCCGTTTGTTGAAACCGGTGACGCCTGAATGTCGGTAAGTAATATCGAACTGGTCCCGTAAATAATATCGGCAAGTATTCCGAACTCCATTTGTTCATTGTGAAGGATAATTACTTTGTTCAATTCTCCCAGACCTTTTTCCGGCAGATTGAAGAATTTTTTCAGATCAATTACCGAAATAATTTGTCCCCGAACATTTACAATACCAAGTATAAAAGACGGAGTATCCGGCAGTGTGGTAAAATCATGCAACGGGTAAACCTCCCTGATAAACGTACTCTCGATTCCGTAAGTTTCAGCCGCTAATTGGAAGACAACAATTTCAATAAATTCTTTTTGAAAAGTTTCATCCTTCTTTTCAACAGCTAAAACTTGCGCCCTTGCTTTTAGTATGGAACGTTTCTCTTCCGGTGAAAGAATAATTTTTTTACTAAGCATTTCATGCAAAGAATTGATTCTGCTTTTTATTCCATCCCAATCAATTTTTGTTTTTTCCGTTCGCTCTTGTTCGATCTGAATTTTCTTCATACTAACTCTCTCGTTTGCATTGTAGCTTTTATTATTTCTTTGAATCTACCTGCTGTCAATCCTTCTGATTCAAAAAGAATTTCATCCTTGCTGCACTTGTTTAGTAACGACAAAACAATTTCATAACTTTTTTTTGCACTTTTAACATCGCCAAGACGTTGATAAACATTTCCTAATAAGTAATAAGAGAGAACAAAGTTAGTGTCTAAATATATTGCCCGCTTTAGCGATGCCACCGCTTCGTTTAATTGATTGTTCTCCTGGAGTATTGTTGCGTACAAATAGTACAGCCGCGGATCGAGTTTGTTTTTAGTTATTGTATCTTCACAGGTTTTTAATGCTTCAATAAGTTTTCCCTGGTTGGCAAGAGCGCGGATTAAAAGTATCCGTTCGTCAACAGTTTGTTCATCATTTTGAAGTTTATCAATTACCTCCGCATAGTCCCCTTGCGCAAATGATTTTAAGGTCTCTTGATAAATTGGATCAATCTGTTTTGGAATTTCTTCTGGGTTGGCAATTTCATTTGCGACTTCAGTTGGCTGGGGTTTCATCCACTCAATAGTATGAAAGGGTTTCGGTGGTATTTGAAATGGAATTGGCTCCGGCGGAGGATCAACAAAAGTTAGTTTGTACCGGTCTTTCATTTTCTTAGAAGTCTTTTGATAAATAACCATACCCGGAACATTAACGGGCATAAATTCCGGGAAATTTTGAGTAGAGAGTTCACTTGCAGAAACCACAAAATAACCGCCTTGTACTAAAGAATTGTACAATCCCCGCGAAACTTGTCTAAAACGATCTTGCGTGAAATACATTAGAACGTTACGGCAAAAAATTATATCCATTGCATTCGTATTATTTAGCGGTGAAGGAAAAACATCATCGGCTAAATTCAGGTATTCAAATTTCACAATGTCTTTGATCCGGGGAATAAGCTCGAACTTATTATTATCCGTTGGCAGGAAGTAGTTTTCTTTTAACCATTGAGGCGAATTACGGAATGACCACTGGCTATATATGCCGGCTGTTGCTTTGCGTAAAATTCTGGGGCTGATATCTGTGGCAAGAATTGTAATGTTCCAATCTTTAATATTTGGAATCGATCTGTTGAGGGCAATTGCAATTGAATAGGGTTCTTCACCTGTTGAACATCCGGCGCTCCAGATGCGGATTCTTTTTTCTTCTTTACGAATTTGAATCAACTCGGGAAGAATTTTTTGTTCCAATACTTCAAAAGTTTTATGTTCACGCCAAAAATAAGTTTCGTTGTTTGTAAGATGAGCCGTCAATATTTCAATGTGTTCGTGCGTTAGCGGAGAAGACATAATTCGCTGAATAAAACTTTCAACTTCTTTATAGCCAAACTCATTTGAGGCTGAAACTATATTCCGTTCTAAATCATTCCATCGTTCCTTTGGGAAGTTTAGCGCAAGATTAGAAGCGATAAACTCGCTTAATTGCAACAAAGTATTTTCCGGAAGAGAAAACTTCATTCCGTTTCTCCGGTAAGAGCTTTATCTAATATTATTTCTTCATCAAGCGAAAGGAATTTCTCGAGATCGTTTATCAGAATAATATTACCCTCAATTTTCGCAACACCCGAAAGATAATCCGTATATGGAAATGCTGTTTCAGCATCGATTACTTGATGATGCTCAAGTTCAAAAACGCCCGCAACCGAATCGACCGCAAGCACAACAAGCCGTTTAGATGTTTGTGCAATAATAAATTGATCTTCTATGTTTATTTCCCGTGGCGGCAGTTTGAAACGTTTACGGATATCAACAACCGGGATTATTTCTCCTTGAAAATTTATAACACCCAAAACTATGTCGGGAGCTTTCGGTAAAGGAGTGATTTCAACCGCTTGAACGACTCTTTGAACGGCAGATAAGTATAGAGCGTAGCGCGGCTCATCTAGACTGAACAAAACTATTTTTTTATTACAATCGTTATTTAGATTACTCATCGGTTCCTCCTAATCCCTTTTGTGTAAACTTTGCAACCAAGTTATTTACTTCTTGAAAATCGTGAAATCCTTCTGCATGCGGTGATTTTTGTTTTCGGAACAATCCTTTGGAAAAGATAAGCCCAAGATAATTTTCCACCATCTTCAGCCATCGATGACATTCTTTAAGTTGGGTTTTTACTAAAACCGTCTGTGGGGATTTTTCTTTTGTACTTATATTATTTGATTTGAAGTTTTCGGCAGTTAAAATATTGGTATGAAATTCTCCCCTATATATCCCCGTTGCTCCTTGTAAGATAATTTTCAAATTATCTTCAAGGTTTAGCCAATCTTTGTTAGCCCCTTGCAGTAATTTCTTTCTGCCGACAAGTAGTTTTTTAACCTCCCCCTTCATATTTGCGCTCCTATATTGTTTTATGATTGTAGAAAACAAAACATAAAGAACAGAAGTATTATCCGTAAAAGAAACTATGTTATAAAATCTGATGCGAAAATAATTTGGTTTGCAACAAACCTTTTGTAGAAAGTAAAATCAAGACCTCAGCCCCGAATTCCAACTTTCTTATAGTCACGATGCAATCTTACTACTAAAAAAAACAAATGTCAATAAATATTTTAGAAGAAATAGGCTTACGTCTCATTTTTTAGTTAATACAAGAAGGTCTTTTGAATTATTCGGATTGAACTTTTCTAATGCCAAACTTCCGTAATATTTTGCATGTGAAAAACCCGCTTGTCGGAGTAAAGCAGAAACAAATTTTTGTTTATGTGGATAAATCTTCGTGCTGTAATGGCTTGAAGCGGAAACCGTTTTTTTATTTACCGATAAAAAGTGAAAGATCATTTCATCTTTTAAAAATTCATTAAACCGAACGATGAACGAATCTTCTTTATCCGTAAAACCGATAACTGTTTCTTCCTGTTTTTCTATCCGCGAATAATTTAATATTTGGAAAAGGAAAAGTCCACCCGGTTTTAAAAGATGTGAAATTTTCCGGAACGCTTTGGTCAGATCATTTTTATTCAAATTCGCAAATGTGTTGCCGAAGGAAACCACACAATCAAATTGGTTCTTAAATTTATCGGGAATCTCAAGAATTCCTTTTCGATAAAAATTGATTTTTGTCTTTGCATTTCCGGCATTTTTCTTTGCCAGCTTAATCATTTCTGCGGAAGGATCGAACCCGGTTACTTTTAATCCGATGCCCGCTAAAGCCAATGAATCCAACCCGGAACCGCATCCGAGATCGGCAACGGTTGTAATATTTCCCTTGGCAAAAACCTTTTCATAAAATGCTTTTCTCTTCCCAATCGATTTCTCAAACGAGATCATCGAATCATAAAAAGGAGAGATCGCGTTATAAAAATTTTCATTCTTCATTTTTTCTTATGAAACTTTCTTTGAATTTCCGTGTGGCAAAGAAAGAAGCGTTAACAATTCGTCCAACTCTTTCTCGGAAAATATTTCCTGTACTTTTTGAAAATAGACCCGTTCTTCAAAACGAATATGTTTTTCCAGCAGCATCCCGATTTTGTCAAGCACTTTTTCGAGGTTGCCGGTGGTTGATAATTGATGAATCAAATTTTTCAACTTTTTATGCTCATCGATAAGCAGCGCAGTTTGTTCTGTTAAAAGGCTGCTCTGCTTATCAACAAAAGCGAATAAAATTTCTTCTTCATGCTGAAAGTGTTTTGCTAATTCCGTTTTGTAAAAGGAAATTGTGTATGTTCTCTTCCCTTCATCATCGGTAGGAAGGTCTTTAAAATTCGGACCATCTTTCTTAAGAATCTGCGCAAGAATTAACGCGTTGTGATGTTCCCGTGAAAAATTGATAAGCGCTAAATGTCTTTTCATTTTATTTGCTGATTTTCTTTTTCGAAAATTAAGCTTTTCGGATACAAAATATTGTTTTCCAGGTGGACGTGTTTGTGCAAATCGTTTTCAAAATTTTCTAATTCGGCGTAATATACTTTGAACGTGTTACACGCATCAGCCGGTGGATTATAGTTCCGGGATAATTTTTTAATTGAATCGAATGCGCTTCCTGCATTTTCATGTTCGGTTTCCATTATACGGATTGGATTTGCAATCGTACCGAACGGAGGGTGTTGGTATTGAGCGCTTCCTCTTTTTACTTCTGCTAATTTTTTTATTTCCGGAAACAGAATCCTCTCTTCTTTAAACATGTGTCCTTCAAATTCAACTTTTACGTCGGCAAAAAGCTGAGCGATTTCTAATACTTCCGGATGATTAGCCCCGTGGGCATTCACTACTCTTTTCCCGAGCTCAGTGATAAAGGGAAGTTTTTCCCGAACGAATGCATGATGTGTTTTGATGATATAATCAACTAACTTATCCAACTCCATATTGTTAAAATCAAGCGAAGACGAATCGTTCGATTTAAAAACAATCGCTAAATCAGCAACAATCGTTTCGGCAGATAATTGTTTTTCGTTCGCCGCATCCATCAATGATTTTTTCCCGTGGCAGCAAAAATCTAATCCGTATTTTTCAAAAACTGCTGCAGCTCTGAAATCGTTTGTCACAATTTCGGATAAAGTTTTTCGTTCAATGTTTTCTATTTGTGTCGTGTTCATGTTTTTTTCCTTTTTATATTTTTTTAAAAATTTCTTTTACATCTTGATTCAAACCAATAAGTTGAAAAGCAATCTCACCTTTTTCATTTAAGAGCGTGATTATATTAGTATGTGAAAAATCTCCATTCGCTTCTTTGCGGTATTTGAATCCAAGCAAAGCTGCAATTTCTAGGATGTCATCATTTTTCCCGCTTAATAAAGACCATCGGTGTAAATCTAGATTTTTTCTTTTTGCGTATTGTAGTAATTTTTCCGGTGTATCTCTTTCGGGATC
>JALNWB010000161.1 GCA_023231105.1 Ignavibacteriaceae bacterium
CCCGCTTCAATCTTGGCTGAAAGATAAACCGCAACCGCTTTGGCAATTTTATCAAGTAAAGAATGAGCAAGCTTCGGATTGTTGAAAATCAATTTTTTAATTTCAGAAAAATTCTTTGAACCCTTTCCTTCAACCATGTAAGTTAAAAGCGTAAAAGGAGAACCCGCAAATCCGATGAGCGGCACTCTTCCTTTCAATTCCTTTTTTGCCAACGATACCGCATCGAGCACATATTTCAAATCTTTTACCGGGTCGATTTCCTTTAACATTTTCGCATCATCTTCGTTACGGATCGGGTGATGAAAGATCGGTCCTTTTCCTTCGTGCATTTCAAGGTGCATTCCCATTGCTTCGGGAATGACGAGAATATCTGAAAAAATTATTGCCGCATCAACGCCAATAATATCAATGGGTTGAATGGTTACCTCGGCGGCAAGTTCGGGAGTTTTGCACATCGTAAGAAAATCAGCTTTCTCACGCACTGCGCGGTACTCAGGTAAATATCTTCCGGCTTGACGCATAATCCAGATTGGTGTGCGCTCAACTTTTTCTTTTCTACACGCACGTAAGAAGAGATCGTTTTTAATTTTCATTTCTTGGCTTTCTTTTTTTTAGAACATATCTAATAACTTTTTTTTCAGTCGGACGCTGAAACTTTGGTTGATATTGCGGCTTCGGCTGCTTCTTTTGCGGTGGTGTTGAATAATATTGTTCAATACTTGCTATCGCATGCGTAACTGCAAATTTTTTCGGAACAACATCAACTCTTACTTTTGTTCTTTCTATTGCCTCTTTGGTGGTTGGACCAATTGCCGCAATTTTGCTTTTCCTAAAAAATTCCGCGGGATTACTTATTTCCAACAACGCTAAAAAATTCTGATACGTTGAAGGGCTTGTGAAGAGATACCAATCAATTTTATTCGTTCTTATTTTTTCAATCTCTTCGGCAACTGATTCTTTTTTCGGAATGAGAATATCATAAACGGCGATCGTTTTAACCGTAGCGCCGAACCTTTTCAAACCTTCCCGGAATTCATCTCTTCCGATAGCAGATCGGGGAAGCAAAACGGTTTTATTTTCAAGCGGTTCTATCGCGAATATTTTTAATAAACCAAGGGCGCTAAAATCTTCGGGAACAAGATCAACCTTTATTTGATTCTCCAAACAGATTGCCGCGGTTTTTTTCCCTACGCAAGCCACTTTCATTTTTTCATAATCGATACTCAGATTTTTTTCTTTCACCAATTGCACAAAATACTTTATGGCGTTTGCCGATTGAAAGACCAAATAATCAATTTTATTTTCTTCCAGAATAGTTTTCAGTTTGGCTTCGGCATCAACCGGCACTACTTCCAAAGCGGGAAAGCTAATGAGATTCGCCTCTTTATTTTTAAAAAAGTTGATTGTTTCTTGAGACTGTTCTTCCGCCCTTGTTAGCACGATGGTTCTGTTTTTCAGATAGTTCTTTGGTTTTTTTGATTGCTTCTTTGTTGGCGGCGGCGGGGGAGTATGATATTTTTCCATGTTTGCTACTGCGTGTGTTACCGCAAATTTTTTCGAAAAGACATCAACTCTTACTCCTGTCTCTTCAATTGCCTCTTTAGTTGTTGGACCAACCGTAGCAATTTTGCTTTTCTTAAAAAATTCAGCGGGATTACTTATGTCTAACAACGTTAAAAAATTCTGATACGTTGCCGGACTTGTGAAGAGATACCAATCAATTTGGCTGGTTCTTATTTTTTCAATCTCCTCGGCTACGGTTTCCTTTGTGGGCATTTGAATATCATAAACGGTAATGGTTTTAACGGTAGCGCCGAGCTTCTTTAAATCTTCATAAAACTCATCTCTTCCTACAACCGAACCGGGCAGCAGAACAATTTTATTTTCAATCGGTTCTTGAGAGAGTAATTTTAATAATCCTTTAGCGCTTAAATCAACGGGAACCAGATCAATTTTTATTTGATTCTCCGAACAGATTTTTGCGGTTTTTTTTCCGTGGCACGCAACCCGCATTGTTTCATAGTTGATATTCAGATTTTTTTCTTTTACCAACTGCACAAAATACTTTACAGCGTTTGCTGATTGAAAGACCAAATAATCTATTTTGCTTTCTTCCAGAATAGTTTTCAGTTTAACCGAAGCATCAACCTGAACTAATTCCAAAGAGGGAAAGCTTATAAGATTTGCTTCGATATTCTTAAAAAAATTTATTGTCTCTTTAGACTGTTCTTCCGCTCTCGCAAGAACGATAGTTTTGTTTTTTAATGTTTCCATTTTTATTTAAGCCTTACAGATTGATAAACTTCCTCCAATATTTTTTTTGCGCCTGCTTTTAACAAATCTTTTGCAAGCAATTTCCCAAGTTTTTCCGGCTCGCGTTTTGTTCCCTTAACTTTTTTTCTGAAAGTGAGTGAACCGTCAATTGCTCCGACGAGTGCGTCGAGATAAAGCCCATTTGATTTTACTTCTGCAAAAGCACCGATTGGAACCTGGCAGCCGCCTTCCAACGCTTTTAATAAAGCGCGTTCTGCTAAAACAGCTAAATAAGTTTCTTCGTGGTGAAGCGCTTGTAAAAGTTCTTCAGCAAAAATATTGTCTTTGTGAATTTCAATTCCAAGCGCGCCTTGCCCAACCGCCGGAAGCATATCTTCTTTATCAATATATGATGAAATATGTTTCTTCAAACCGAGACGTTCAACTCCCGCGCGGGCAAGAATAATTGCATCCCATTTTGATTCAAGAAATTTTTGGATGCGCGTTGGAACATTTCCGCGCAGTTCAACAATAGTAATGTCGGGACGAAGATGAAGTAACTGCGCTCTTCTTCGTAATGAACCTGTTGCAACAACCGCCCCTTCTTTCAAGTTCCAAATGGTTGTTCCTTTTTTTCTTGCGATCAAAACATCTTCAACATCGTGGCGTTTGGTAACGGCGGCAAGTTTTAATCCGGTGGGAATTTCCGTTTGCAAATCTTTTAAACTGTGAACGGCGATATCAACTTCGCGGTTCAGCAAAGCCACTTCAAGCTCTTTGGTGAATAATCCTTTATCGCCAATTTTTGAAAGTGCAACATCAAGAATTTTATCACCTTTTGTTTTGATAAGTTTTATTTCGACTGAAATATGTTTGTGCGCTTTTTCTAATTCACGTTTAATAAATTTCGCTTGCCAAAGGGCAAGCTCGCTTCCGCGTGAACCGATGATAAGTTTTTGTTTCAATGTTGTTTTTCCTGTTAATAAAAATTTAACTATTTATTCTGTACTTGTCGCCGTTACTTAGTACGTTTCATTTTATTATCACTGGTTTTACTTAGTTAATATGGAGTCGAAATAAACATCACGCTCTAAAAATTTACCAATAAATTCAACAGGTAATAAAACCAAACTAATCCAAAATCCTCTCGTGTTGGGTTTAAATCCCAGGAACTCGAACTTTCTACCAATATTTCTAAATTCCAATAGTTTAAATCTGTTGTCATCGATAGTATAGATTAAAGATTTTTTTGTAAAACCAATAATATGGTACGGGCTATCAAACGGTTTCAATTGAGCTGCTATATGTTTTTTCTTTAAGAAATAAAATATGATTTTCTTTATATCATTAAAAAAACTTTCTTCGTTCGGAACGCCGATATAAACCACGCCATCCTTTTTAAGTATTCGATAAATTTCTTTCAGATACTCTGCCGGATTAATAACATGCTCTAAAACTGAGTCGCAATAAATACAATCAAAATAGTCATTCGGGAAATTTATGTCTAACAACGTACCAATTCTAAAATTGATACTTTCATGCTCTGCCTCTTTGTTTCGATTATCCGCAACATCTACTCCCCACGCTTCCCAACCATGGCTTTTAGCTTTGCACAATGTTTTGCCTTCACCACAACCAATATCCAAAAAAGTTCTAATGTTATTCTTTGCCTTTTGTTTTAACCTTAGAAACCTATCGTTCAATTCTTTTTCGCGTTTTTCTATTAACCATTCAGTTTGGTTTCCAAAATAATCGTTTTCATAAAGTGATTTCCATTCTTCGGAAGTGAATTCTATTTTCGGGGCTACAGAAAATGCCGTGCAATAGTTGCATTGCACTATTAAATAATCATTTTTAACCATTTTGCTTGTGATGGTGTTTGTTTTAGGCTTACCAATAACATTGAAGGACTCTGTTTTACAAACAGGACAAAGATCCCTTTTCATAAAATACTTTTCAAATTATTTTTTATCAATTTAATTTCGATTGAAATATTTTTGTGCGCTTTTTCTAATTCCCATTTAATAAATTTCGCTTGCAAAAGAGCAAGTTCGCTTCCGCGTGAACCGGTGATAAGTTTTTGTTTCATTTTTCCCTTTATGATTCAGAACTACTTTTATTATCAATCCCAAACAAATCACGGACGAGCGCAATTTTTGTTGCAGCTTCGGGAGTGTTGGTTCCTTGTTCAGCAACTTTGCGCAGTTCGGTTGTTGGATGATGCAGAAGTTTGTTGATGATCCGCTTGGTTACTAATTCCAATTTCTCTTGATCTTCTTTTGTAAATTTATTTTTATATCCTTCAACTTCGGTAAGACGAATTTCTTCATAATAATCACGGAGTGATTTTATCGTCGGTGCAATTTCAAGAGAATTATACCAGCCGAAGAAACTTATCAACTCTTCCATAATGATGTTTTGCACTTTCGGAATTTCATCCTTCCGCTTTTTCATGTTGTGTTCAACAATAATGTTCAGTGAATCAATATCATTATAGAAAACGTTGTCGATGCTTCTCGCCTCGGGATCAATATCGCGCGGAATGGCAATATCCATAAGTACGGTAGCAACGTTGCCCCGCTTTTTCATCATCGTTTTAACTTCTTCTTTTGTAAGAATTAAATTTGGTGATGAAGTAGCGCTAATTATAATATCGAAATCTGCCAAATGTTCTTTGAATCTTTCGAAAGGAAGAATTTGCGCGTCAATTTCTGATGCAATCTGTTCTGCTTTTTCGATCGTTCTGTTTGTAATGGAAAGTTTGCCGATGTGCTTATCGTGCAAATGCTGCGCGGCAATTTTTCCGGTTTCGCCCATGCCGATAACAAGCGCAGATTTTTTAGAAAGATTTGAAAAGATTTTTTCAATCAACTGCACCGCGGCGTAACTAACGGTTATGGCGCCGTCACTTATCGTTGTTTCTGTTTTTGCGCGCTTACCGGCTCGAATTGCAGAATCAAAAACTCTGTTCACTAAAAATCCTGCAAATTGTTTTTCCTGCGCAAGTTGAAACGATTCTTTTACTTGTCCGAGAATTTGATTATCACCGATGAGCAGAGAATCAATTCCCGCTATCACTTTAAAAAGATGGTTTAGAGCGCTGCACGAAAAAAACTTTTGAAAATGTTCGTCGGTTAGGTTGTTAATTGATTTTTTTTCAACAAGAAAATTCTCTAATTCCAAATAACTTGTTCCGGCTTCTTTTGGAATGCCGTACAACTCCGTCCTGTTGCAAGTTGAAATGATAAACCCTTCGGAGAAATATTTTTCTTTCAGTTCATCGAGATAGAGTTTTATTTCATCGGTAGAAAGATGAACTTCTTCGCGCAGCGATACCGGGGCGGTGTGATGATTAATTGAGATCGCCAGCAGGTTCATAAAATGTAATTACTATTATTCTTCATTTGAATTTGGTCAATGGTCATTAGTCAACAATGATTAATAAAATGCGTGAAAACTTTTTGAAAGAAAGTTTGTTACAATGGTTGAAAAAATTGCCAACCCGAAACCGACTATTGAAAAAATGACAACTTTTTTCCCTTGTAATTTCCCGGTGATTTTAGTTGTGATTCCAATTCCGTACATCAGCCAAACCAAAAACGTTGCTACTAACTTCGGATCAAAGTATGAGAAATTTGGGAAAGCTTTTGGCAGCCAGATTACGCCGATAGCAATTGCACCGCTGAGCAAAACAAATCCGATAATTGCCGAGTAAAAACTTAACTTTTCTAAAATTTCCAAATTAGGCAAACGTTCGAATATCAAACCGAATTTATTCATCTTTAGTTCTTTATAAAGCATTAAATATAAAAATCCATACACCGCGGAAATGGTTATTCCTGCATACCCAAGCAAAGCGTGAAGCACATGAACGCCGAGCAGATTACTCCGCAAAACTTCTTTCACCTGATACAAATCAATAATAAAAATTGATGAAATAGTTTGAAAGAGGAGAGAAATAACGATGATGAAAAGTCCCGTTCCCCGAATATCGGTAACCAATTCCAAAATGAAATAAGAAAAACTTACCGAGAATGCGAGCACCGTAAAAATTTCAAACACACTCGTTATCGGCGGATGGTTAAAGGTAACGGTTCTTGCAATCAAATAAAAAGTATGAAAGACCAGCGTGAGAAAAAGGAATAATCTTTTAACATTTGACAGCCTTCTTTCATCTCTCTGGAAATCATAAAGATAAATGAGGAAAGAAGCGAGATAAAATAATGGAAGCAGGATGTTGGAAACGTCAACCGCATTTTTCATAAGGATTTTTCAAAATTTTTTGTTGCAAAGTTATCGAAACTTTGCGCTGTAAACAATGAAAAAATTAGTAAGTTTGTAGTCGAAAATACGACTATCACAAAGGATTATAAATGAATTATCTTGTTTTATTAAGACACGGGGAATCGCAATGGAATTTAGAAAACCGCTTTACCGGCTGGGTTGATGTTGATGTATCTGCCAAAGGAGAAAAGGAAGCCAAAGAAGCCGGACAATTATTAAAAGAAAAGAATTTTAAATTTGATTTTCTGTTCACTTCTGTTCTTAAACGCGCAATTCGCACTGCACAACTTGCAAGCGAAACAGCGGGCTTTTCCGAAATTCCAACCGAACGCGATATGGCGTTAAATGAAAGACATTACGGCGCTTTGCAAGGATTGAACAAAGCAGAAACCGCAAAAATCTACGGCGACGAGCAAGTTCATATTTGGCGCAGAAGTTACGATGTTCCGCCTCCAAAAGATGTAACGGAATTAAATCCCGACGGCTTCACCGAAAGCTTGAAAGACACTGCTGCTCGAACCATCCCCTATTACCAGCAAAAAATTGAACCGCTCGTAAAAGAAGGAAAAAATGTTTGGATCACTGCACACGGAAACAGTTTGCGGTCGCTGGTGATGTATCTCGATAACTTAACTAAAGCGCAAGTGCTTGAGTTAAATATTCCAACCGGCAATCCGTTGGTTTATGAATTTGAAAACGGAAAAATTATATCTAAATATTATTTGAAAAAATAACTTTGCGGCGATGCTTCGACTTCGCTCAGCATGGGAAAAATTATGAATAAAAAATTCTTACACGACTTTCTTTCTGATGATGAACTTCATCAAATCGCTTTAAAGATAAAAGAAAAGGAAGCAGACACTGCCGGAGAAATAGTTGTTTCGGTTAAAGAGAAAAAACAACTTTTCCATAGAAGAAAATCGCTCTACGAACATGCTGTATCTGAATTTAAGAGACTTAAAATTAAAAAAACCCGCGACCACACCGGGATTCTTATCTTCATTCTTCTTAAAGAAAGAGAATTTTATATTCTTGCCGATTCAGCCATAAATGACAAAGTCGCAGAAAACACGTGGGAATTAGTAAAAGATAAAATGGAATCGAAATTCCGCGAAAAAAAATTCTGCGAAGGAATTATTAACGCGGTTGATGAGGTTGGAACTCTTTTAGCCGAACACTTTCCGAGAAAAACAGACGATACCAACGAACTGCCGGACGAAGTAAATATTTCATAAAATGAAAATTCTTGTCGGCTCGAAAAATCCAGTAAAAATTGAATCCGTTCGCGAAGCATTTTCGTATTATTTTGATTCGCTTGACGTAAGCGGATTGGAAGTCGATTCAAAAGTTTCAGCTCAGCCGATCAATCACGAAACATTTGCCGGTGCAAAAAACCGAGCCGATGAATTGTTCCTTCTTTCACAAAAAGAAAATCTTCAAATCGATTATTTTGTTGGAATTGAAGGAGGAATAATTGAAGAACACGATAAATGGTTTGCCTTGGGATGTATTTGCATAAGGAATAACAAGGGGGAAACCAGTTTCGGAACTTCCGCGCTTTTTCCTCTTCCATCAGTAATCGTAACTGAACTTTTGAACGGAAAAGAATTGGGACACGTGATTGACGAAATTGCCAACGATGAAAACACAAAACAAAAAGGTGGCGCGATCGGTTACTTGACAAACGGCATCATCAACAGGAAAGAACTTTATAAGCAGGGAATTATTTCTGCACTGGTTACCTTTCTCCATCCTTCGCTTTATTCAAAATAGAAACAGAAAGCAATGAACAAATTAGATCCTCAAAATTGGGTTAAAAATTATTCGGATACACTGTTGCGGTTTGCTTTGCTGCGCACAAATAATATCGAGCATGCGAAGGATTTAGTTCAAGAAACATTTTTCGCCGGTCTTCGAAACGTTGAAACTTTTAAAGGAGACATTTCCGAAAAAAACTGGCTCTTTTTAATCCTCAAAAATAAAATCATTGATCATTATAGAAAAAAAGCTTCTTCGCTAATAGTAGAAATTGATGTCTTGTTGGAAAAATCCACCGACTATTTTGATGAAGCAGGACATTGGAAAGATTCTACTTCTCCAAAGGAATGGGGCGTTAATTACGATGATACCGTTGAGAAAGAAGAATTTTACGAAATACTGAACAAGTGCACGCAAAAACTTTCAGAGTTGATACGGATCG
>JALNWB010000162.1 GCA_023231105.1 Ignavibacteriaceae bacterium
ATTAAAAAGGTGGAAACATTGGATAAGGTAACTCTAAAAGCAATCATCGCCAATGAAGATTTCTTATAATACAACGGATTATCATTCAGTAAATCACCATACATGTTGTACTTCATAGTATCCTTTATAGAAGTATCAACATTATCTAGAAATGATGTTTTATTAGTATTATGAACTAGATCGGAATAACGATTAATTTCATTATTTGAAATCGGGCGGCTTAACCATGTATTTTGATTTAGTAATGTTTTTTTATCAAATACAGGTTTAAACTGCGCTTGATTTAAAGTTGAAAACAGAACAAAGAAAACAAAAACGTAAACAATTTTCATTTTAATTTTTCCTTATAATTACTCAAGTTAATCTCATAAATTATTTTTGCTTGAAAATCGTTGAAACGATTAAAGCCGAAAGTTTATTATATGGCAATCCATGGTTTAAGTCATGAGTTGTTAAATAAAAAAATTAAATACGTTTTAGCTGTTTCCATTATAAAGCCGTCAAATTGAGGTAAATTAAAAAATCTATTACAGTTTAATCTTTTTTATGAATAATTGATTGACAAACATTTATTGGGCTATTTTTTTAATTTTCATAATATGATATGAAGGAATTTAGTATTGTTCAATCGGGCAAAGGGATGAAAAAGGAACTACATCTTTTAGGTGAGCTTATTCTACGGTTTAATGCGAATATTCTCCAAATTCAACAGATTAAAAATATATTTGGGCAGGTCCGCTTCTAACCGCATCATTTTCAGAGTTTCTTCAGTACGCGTCCGGCGCTCATTTTCCAACTGATGTTTTAGCCGGTGCTGTTGTTGGAAGCGCGGTAGGTTATTTCATTCCTTATGTTAGACCAAACAAGCAAAAGTCGGTCAGATTTTTTCCCAACTCTCAGTCAATCTAATGGTTTTACGATTTATTAGGTATTTCAATTTTAGTTGAAGTGAAACGATTTACCGTTCAGGGAAGCTGCTCAAGAATTAATTTATTTTTTCCGCTTCAAGTAATACCATTTCTATTGTTTCGATCAAGACCTCATTACTTACCGGTTTCGGTAAAAAAATGTCGGCGCCGGCATTGAATGCATTTATTTTGTCTTGGCTGAAAACATGAGCAGAATAACATATTATAGGTGTATGCTTATGTTCAATACTCTGTTTTCGCAAGTACTGAATTAATTCAAGCCCGTTTTTATCACCGCTTAAAGAAATATCCATCAGCACAACATCAGCTCTGGTTCTTTCGATAAACGTGAAAAATCCTTTTTCCCCGTTGCAAATAGTTATTGAATATTTCTTTCCCAAAAGAAGTTTAAATAGCTCCTGACTCGTAAAGTCATCTTCGACAATAAGGATTTTGAATCTGGTTGTTTTGTTACTTTCCATTGAGTACACCCCGCCAGTTGAATATAAGAGAAAAGGTAGAACCTTTTCCTTTTTCACTTTTTACTTCGATAGTAGCATTATTTAAGGCTAAAAGATTCTTTGCCAACGCAAGTCCCAAGCCGTTTCCTTCGTACGGCCTGCTATAACCCATAACTTCCTGAGAAAATGGAGTGAATATTTTTTGCAGATACTCTTCGGAAATTCCAATCCCGGTATCGGCAACGCTAATACAAAATTTATTCTTTTCAAAATAAGAAGTAATTTTAATTGATCCTTTTTTAGTAAACTTAATTGCATTGTCAATAAGATTTTGCATGACCAAGTTGAAGCTATATTGGTCCGTTTTCAATAAAGCGTGGTTAGACAAATCTTCATACAAACAATAGAGGTTTTTTTCTTTAATAACTTTTTCATATTCCTTCAGAATTGTTTCTATTTCTTTTTTGGGATTTATATCAACGGGGTAAACTGTTAAGCCGCCGGTTAGCACTTGAGCCATATTAATAAAGAGGTCCATAGTCCGGTTTAATCTTTTCGATGCATTTTCCAGATGAAGGAACCAGGTTTTTTGTTCATCGGTTAAAACATCTCCCATACTCTCTTTCAAGAAGCCGCTAAATCCCGACAGCCCTACCATCGGTGTTCGTATTTCATGTGAAAGCTGGCTGAGAAAATATGACTTAAGTTTTTCAGATTCTTCGGACTTTTTTAAAGCCAATTCAAGTTTTTCTTGAACTGCTTTAAGCGCCGAAACATCTCTCCCATAAATTTGTCCAATTTTAAAATGGGGAAGTCCACAAACGGTAAACTGATAGATTTTATCACCAATTGAAGAAGTTATCTCCAACTGTTCACCTTCGTTGATACATTTAGCGAGATTGATGTCTTTCAATTCCGGCAGCAGACTATAGATTTTTTCTCCCGGGATTGGTTTGGAAACGAGAAGTTTATTCCCTGCGTTATTAGTTAAAATAATTTCACCGCTTAGATCAAATCGAAAGACGGGAGAAGGGTCTAATTCCGCAAACATTGCCATCAACTTTGCATGTTGAAGACGAATATTTTCTTCTTCTTCAATATGTTTTTTCCTCATCGGTACGATGACATACCGATAAAAGATATAGGTAAGCGATAAAACAATTACCATCAATATGAACGAGAGGATTACCGGGTTATTTAAGCTTATAAACAAGTTTGGCGCTATCCTCTCTGAACGTTGTAAAGAAAATACCTACAAGCAGTTCAAAACCTGTAGTAATATAAAAATAAGTTTGAGCTTCAACTTTTAATTCAAATAAAAAATTGAGAAATTTTAATAAAACGGTAAATTCATAAAATGCTAAAACAAGATAAAAGAAGTTTAGTGATTGCTTTTCAGCAACTACCATAACAAAAAGATAAAGTATTCTTAATATGATAATTAAATGAAGAACCATAATTAACAATACAAATGTGTTGTTTCCAATTCTAAAAAAGCTCAAACTAATTACGATTAGACCTATACCGATGAAGATCATCTTCCTCCTTTTTAGATACTCTATCTCTTGTAAAGCAATGAATAAACAAAATGAGATAACTATATATAGATCAGAAAAAGAAATTTTTACAAATTTATAGAGAATTAAACTCATCAGGTCGGCTATCGCCAAAACAAAAAAATAGTAAAAGAAAAAAGTTTTCTTTTGCCTAAAAGGAGGTAGTAACCAAACAAAAATTGATAAATACCAAATCGAATCAGAGATAAAATTCATTAAATATTTCTAATAGCAGAGAGGAGGACATGGTTGAGCAAATTCAAGTGTATAATTCTCTCCACTTGTTGTTGAAGAAGTCGTTATCGATAAAATATTGTTAGCTCTTTCTTCAACCGTTACTTCGGTTCCTTTTTCAAGACCAATAAGTTCTTCCATAATAGCTGTGCTGAAAACATGAAAAACATCGCTGTTCTCTACGGCTGTGGCTGAAGGGAATTGCGCTTTTCTCCCTTTGTCAAGGATGTTAACTCTTCCGTTCTTAAAACCGAACATTACACGTTCCGGAGTATTCTTCATGATCATTTTTAAATGTTGAACATTAATTTTTTCTGATTTCAGAACCGGACCAAATAATGCGTCCGCTTCGCTTGCCTTAATAATTTTTCCTTGTCCGAAAATAGTACCATTAAAGAGGAGTGTTAAAAAGAAGATTAAAAAGAGTGATGATTTAGAAATGGATTTGTTCATGTTGACCTCTATTTGATTAATTAATGAGTTAATTCATGGGCTTGAAATTTACACCTATAAAATATTGGAATTCCCGTAAATGTCAAAGCGATATTTTTAAGATAGTTTGAATTTTGGCTGTATGTCACACTTGTTCATTTGTTATTCATTCGATACTTATCTAAATTTATTTGTAAAAATTTAAAAAATAATTAAAGAGTTTTATTGAGAGCAATAATTCCGGTTGCCGGACTTGGCAGCCGCTTAAAACCGCATACGCACACTATTCCCAAAGTTTTGCTAAACGTTGGAGGGAAACCGATTCTGGGGCATATCCTTGATAAACTTCTTGCCGAAGGAATCTCTAAAGCAACCTTTATTTACGGGCATTTAGGCGAACTTATTATAAAGTATGTTGCCGAAAATTATCCCGACTTGCATGCTGACTTTGTTGAACAGACAGAGCTTGAAGGTCTCGGACACGCAATTTACACCGCTATCCCTACGTTTGATGAAGATGAAATTTTCATCATTCTTGGCGATACAATTTTTGATGTGAATCTTGAAAATGTTTTTACTGCAAAACAGAATTCACTCGGCGTAAAATATGTGGAAGATCCAAGCCGCTTTGGCGTTGCTTTGATGACGAACGGCTATATTGAAAGGCTGATTGAAAAACCGAAGACTTTGATTTCCCATCTCGCACTTGTCGGGTTATATTATATTAGTAATGCAGATGCTCTTAAGAAATGTTTAAATACATTGGTTGAAAAAGACATCCGTACCAATGGTGAACTTCAACTAACGGATGCTTTGCAAATGATGATTGATGACGGAGAAAAATTTACCACTTTTCCAGTTGATGGCTGGTACGATTGCGGAAAACCGGAAACGCTCCTTTCCACTAATCAATATCTTTTAAAAGAAAAAAGCACGGATATTTCAATTCCAACAGTCATTATCAATCAGCCGGTCTTTATTGCTGAAACAGCGATAATTGAAAATTCGGTTATCGGACCGTTTGCAACGATTGGCGAAAACGCTAAGGTGAGCGAATCAATTATAAAAAATTCTATCGTCGGCGCTCAAGCAGAAGTTAACCGCTCTCTGTTGGAAAACTCTATAGTCGGAAGACATTCTTTAATTAACGGAAGTTTCAAAAGATTGAATACCGGCGATTCAACTGAATTAGATTTTTATTAATAAACTAAAAACGAAAATAAATAAGGATAATTAATTATGTCATTCTTTTTCACTTCAGAATCCGTTTCCGAAGGACATCCGGATAAAGTTTGCGATGCCATCTCGGATGGGGTATTAGACGCCATTTTTGTTCAAGACCCTAAAGCCCGTGTTGCCTGCGAAACTTTAGTAACAACCGGACTTGTTGTTGTTGCCGGTGAAGTTACCACCAGCGCTTATGTAGATATTCAAGCTGTTGTCCGCAACACTGTAAAGAACATTGGTTATACTAAAGGCGAGTATATGTTCTCGTATGATTCGTGCGGAGTTCTAAACGCAATTCATTCTCAATCTCCGGACATCGCGCAAGGCGTTGATGAAGGAAAAGGTCTTCATAAAGAACAAGGCGCCGGCGATCAAGGAATGATGTTCGGTTATGCGTGCGATCAATCTGCAGATTATATGCCGTTAACTTTAGAGTATGCTCATAAACTTGTAAAAAGATTGGCAGACATCCGCAAAAAACAACCGAAGTTAATGCCTTACCTTCGTCCCGATGCAAAATCTCAAGTTACGATTGAATATGATGAAGTTACACGTAAACCTTTACGTGTTGATGCAGTTGTAATTTCCACACAGCATGATGAAAATGTAAATCAAAAGAAAATTGAAGCCGCTGTAAAAAAGTATGTTATTCCAAGTGTAATTCCGGCAAAGTTTCTTGATAAGAAGACAAAATATTATGTTAACCCGACAGGAAAATTTGTTATCGGCGGACCACATGGAGACAGCGGATTAACCGGTAGAAAAATTATTGTTGATACTTACGGCGGATGGGGCGCTCACGGTGGCGGCGCATTTTCAGGCAAAGACCCTTCCAAAGTTGATAGAAGCGCAGCATACGCCGCAAGACATATTGCAAAAAATCTTGTAGCTGCTAAATTAGCAAAAGAATGTTTGGTTCAAGTTTCTTACGCAATTGGTGTCGCTGAGCCGATGTCAATCTTTGTTAATACCCATGGAACGGGGGTTCTTCCGGATGGCGAACTTTCTAAAATGATTCAGAAAATTGTTCCGATGACTCCCAAAGCGATCATCGATAGATTAAAACTTCGCAATCCTATTTATCTTGCAACTTCTTCTTACGGACACTTTGGTAGAAAATATCAAAAGAATGCGAAGATAAAAGTTATCATCGGTGAAGAAAGCGGCAAAGCAAAGTTTATTGAAAGAACCGTTGATCTCTTTACGTGGGAACAATTGGATCTGGTCCCATTATTCAAAGAGTATACAAAAAAGTAATTGTCAAAATGTCATTCGTCAAAGATCAGCAGTCATTTTTTATTGACCGATGACCACTGACAAATGACTAAGGACGAGTGTTCATAAATTAATCAAGGAAAAAAATGAGTAACGAAGTAGAAACAAAAAAACTTCCCTATAAAGTAAAAGATATTTCTCTTGCTGAATGGGGACGCAAAGAGATTGAATTAGCCGAAGCAGAAATGCCGGGCTTAATGTCTCTCCGCGAACAATATAGAATTACAAAACCGCTTAAAGGTGCGCGCATTGCTGGTTGTCTTCACATGACGATCCAGACTGCTGTTTTAATTGAAACATTAATTGAACTCGGCGCAGAAGTGCAATGGTCATCGTGTAATATTTTTTCAACGCAAGATCATGCCGCTGCAGCAATTGCAGCCGCTGGAATCCCGGTTTATGCTTGGAAAGGAATGAATGGAGAGGAATTCGATTGGTGCATCGAACAAACACTTTTCTTCAAAGATGGTCAGCCGTTAAATTTAATTCTTGATGATGGCGGTGATCTTACAAACATGGTTCTTGATAAATATCCCGAAATGGTAAAAGGCATTAAAGGATTAAGTGAAGAAACCACAACCGGTGTTCACAGACTTTATGAAAGAATGGAAAAAGGAACGCTTCCTCTTCCGGCAATCAACGTAAACGATTCGGTAACAAAATCTAAATTTGATAATAAATACGGATGCCGCGAATCTTTAGTTGATGCGATACGCCGCGCAACAGATTTAATGCTTGCCGGTAAAGTTGCCGTTGTTGCCGGTTACGGTGATGTTGGCAAAGGCTCAGCGGAATCATTAAAGAATGCGCACGTCCGCGTTATAGTTACGGAAGTTGATCCTATCTGCGCGCTGCAAGCTGCAATGGAAGGTTACGAAGTTAAGAAGATGGTTGATGCCGTTAAGGAAGCGGACATCGTTGTAACTACTACAGGCAACATGCAAATCGTTACCGGGCAACATTTCAAATTGATGAAAGACAAAACCGTTGTCTGCAACATCGGACACTTCGATACCGAAATTGATATGGCTTGGTTGAATGCAAATTACGGCAACACCAAAAACACAATCAAACCGCAAGTTGATAAATACACGATTGATGGAAAAGACATCATCGTTTTGGCCGAAGGAAGATTAGTAAATCTTGGCTGCGCAACGGGACATCCATCCTATGTAATGTCAAACTCATTCACCAACCAAACATTGGCTCAACTTGAGCTTTGGAACCATTCGGATAAATATGAAAACAAAGTTTATACTTTGCCGAAACATTTGGATGAAATGGTTGCAAGATTACACCTTGCAAAAATCGGCGTTGTACTTGATGTGCTTACAGAAGAACAAGCAAAATATATCGGCGTAAAGGTTGAAGGACCATACAAGCCTGATTACTACCGCTATTGATCTTCTTCATTTAATTGAAAAGAAAAAGGCTGAGTTTTTGCTCAGCCTTTTTTGTTTACAACGCCTCAAACCAATATTTACAATCCGATTCTTATATGTGATTGAGCCTACTCATTGAATTCATCTGCGGAACTCTTGGAGTGTCTTTGTTGTTGCATTTATATCAGCCGTCAACATAAATACTTGATCCTGTTTTTTTTCAAAAATAAACTAAGGAGATTTATGTATCTATTTACTTCTGGAAAATTTTTAATTACCACATTGTTTTTATCAGTTATTGTTTCAATTTATGTTTTTGGCTACCACGGAGGCATAACAGGAAGAACACAAAAAAACGGAGTCGGTTGTACGTGTCATGGTAGTGCTGCTACTCCGGCGGTTTCGGTTGTTATTGATGGACCCGCATCTTTGCTTCCGGGACAAACGGAAACCTATACCGTTACCATTAGCGGCGGACCACTTGTTGCGGGAGGAACAAACATCGCTGCATCTGCTGGATCATTAACTCCCGGCGCGGGACTGCGATTGGCAAGTTCCGAGTTAACACATCAAGAACCGCACTCACCTTCGGCGGGAAAAGTTGTTTTTACTTTTACTTATACAGCTCCGGCAACAGAAGGAGCAGTTACTCTGTATGCAAACGGTAACAGTGTAAATTTTGACGGCACCAACAGCAACGACCAATGGAATTTTGCACAAAATAAAACAATCAACGTATCAAGCGCAACGGATATAAAAGAAAAAATCCCCGTCGCTTCGTTTGCATTATTTCAAAATTACCCAAATCCATTTAATCCAAGTACGGTTATCAATTACCAAATTCCTACAAATGGTTTTGTGACTTTGAAGGTTTATAATATTCTTGGTAATGAAGTTGCAACGATAGTGAATGAGCAGAAAAACTCCGGAAGTTATTCTGTTCAATTTTCCGCCAAAGACGGGGATGCTTCATTAGCAAGCGGAACATATCTTTATCAATTAAGAGTTAATGATTATGTTTCAAATAAGAAGATGATAGTATTGAAATAACGACAAATGTCGCCTCGTAAGCAGTTAAATTTGCAAAAACAAACGAGGTGACAGATAAGATTACGAAGAAGATTCTTAGCTAGAAGACAGATAAAAAGTTCAGAGGGAGAGTTGCTATGGGAATTAGAGAACTCATATACTCTCTCTCCGAAATTAAGTTCGTCAATACTGATGACGGCA
>JALNWB010000163.1 GCA_023231105.1 Ignavibacteriaceae bacterium
TAGCAGATCAAGCAGGCACTTCAAACGGATTTGAAAGTGATAACGATGGAACAGGTTCGTTGAATACTCCGAGAACATCCCCGACCTGGTGGAATGTAACCTTGATCGGACCGAAAGCAACACCTACAACACAAATAGATGTAAAGTTCGATCATGGGATGCATTTAAGAAGATCATCGCAGAATAAAATTAGCAATGCCTTACTAGTTGGTTGGCCAAAAGATGGAGTATTTGTAGATGGAACTCAAACCAACATAGACTTGAAAGACGGATTATGGTGGTTTAAGAATGGAATTGTAGCCGGAGCAGCAAAAAATATTGATACAACAAAAGGAGTTTCCGGATTTGATTATGCAGGCTATTTCACAACAAACAATAATAGATATTTTGATACTAACGATAAAGCGGGACTGAGCAATCCTTTTGCTCTTCCGAATCCTAATGCTATGCCGCTTGTAAATTCACCTGCACTCACCGGTGCCGCAACTCCACCAAACGATGGCTTCTTCGATGTAACTGCCTCGTTCGTTGGTGCATTTGATACACAAGATTGGACAGCAGGATGGTCAACAATAAAAATGACTTCGGTTGTTTCATCGGTTGATGAGAAAACTTCAAGTTTAGATGTTCCTGAGAAGTATAATCTCTCTCAAAACTATCCGAATCCGTTTAATCCGACGACCAATATTAGATTTTCTATGCCGCAGTCAGGCAACGTTAAATTAGTTGTTTACAATTTGCTTGGACAAGTCGTAGCAAATCTTGTAAATGGTTATAGAGAAGCTGGAACGTATAATGTAAACTGGGATGCTTCAAGACTTACAAGTGGAGTTTATATCTATAGGATAGAATCAAATTCATTTAACTTGACTAAAAAAATGACACTTTTGAAATAAATAAATAAATCTCTCTCACTCTCTCTCACCTACTCAAAGGGACGCCGTTTCTCACCGGCGTCCTTTTTTTTATTTTTTTGATTGGGATTTATTTACATTTAAGCAAATGAATATCTTATTTCTAAATATTTTTTTTGTGCTGACTTTAGTTCCACAATATCTTTTCTCACAAGGGGATCATTCCTTTTATTCCACCTTTCGTAATATTTCTGCAACTTCCATAAAAGGGCATTTGGAGCTACTAGCTGATGATTCTTTAGAGGGAAGAGGTGTTGGAACAAAAGGAGGGAACCTTGCCGCTAAATATATCTCGGATCAATTTTCTAGTTTTAAATTAAATAAAATACCCGGTGATGATTCTTATTATCAAAACATTCCTATGCATGGAAGTACACCGTTAAATTCTTCCGAGTTAATGCTTGTTTCAGACAAAGATACAACCTATCTAAATTATTCTAAGGATTATTTCCTGTATAGATCTGGCCAGCAAACATTTCTTCCGGCTCCGGTACCTTTAGTCTTTGTTGGTTATGGCATAGTTGCGCCCGAGTTTGATTACAGCGATTATCAATCGGTAAATGTAGAAGGGAAAATCGTCGTTTATCTGGATGGCGAACCCTATTCCGAAGACGAAGATTATTTCGACGGTAGATATCCAACTATTTACAGTTATCCCGAATCAAAAAGAAGAATTGCAATTGCAAGGGGTGCCGCCGGGACAATTCAAATTCCATTAAATACTTTCGAAGATTGGAATGCCGTACAAAAAAATTTTTCATTTGAAGATGTTACCCTCGCCTATTCTGTCTCCGGTAATCTTAGTATTCTTTTGAATCCCAATATTGCCGAAAAACTTTTTCTTAATTCTAAATATTCCTTTGATGATTTGATTAAAATGCATAACGCTAAAAAAATCGAGTCGTTTCCATTAGCCACAAAATTAAAATTTAGAGGTGTATTTAAAGAACGTGATTTTATTGCACCAAATATAATTGGAATGATAGAGGGGAGTGATGCTGAATTAAAGAATACTTACTTATTAGTTTCTGCTCATTATGATCATTTAGGGATAGGACCTGCAGTTAAAAAAGACTCAATCTATAACGGTGCGCTTGATAATGCTATGGGTGTTTCGGTTTTGCTTGAATTAGCCCATGCTTTTTCAAGTTTGGAGGTAAAACCTAAAAGATCAATCATTTTTATTGCGACGACGGGAGAAGAAAAAGGTTTACTTGGATCAAGTTACTATACTGAGAATCCAATTGTCCCTCTCTACAAAACCGTTGCAAATATTAATATAGATGGGATAGCTATGTTCAAAGACTTTCAAAGTATTGTTGGAATTGGAGTAGGACTTTCGACTTTAGATAAATGGCTAACCTCAACTGCTGAAAGATACGATCTGTCTGTACAAAATATTCCACCACAATTTAAAAGTTTTGATGCTTTTAATAAATCAGATCAATTAGCATTTGCTTTGGCGGGCATTCCATCAATTTTAGTTCTCGAAGGAACAAAGAATAAATCTAAATCTGAAGAGGAAGTAACGGAAGCATTTATAAAATACTATCTTAATTATTATCACACTCCTTTCGACGATTTAAACCAGAACATTGATTGTGAAGCGGCAGCCAGACATGCCAAAGTTTTATTTGATCTTTGTTTTAATTTAGCCGACAGTAAAGATACTCCAGAGTGGCGGAAGGGTTCGCAATTCATCAATGCACGATTAAGATCGATAGCTGAAAAGAAATAATATATGCCCTACAAAAAGTTTTTAATTCCCCTGCTGATTTTGCTAAATGGATGTGCTGCGAATCTCTATAGGACTAGTTCGATAAAAATTATAGGATCGGATACCATGTTTGAATTAACATCCAATCTGGCTGAAGCTTATATGAAAGAATATCCCGGGATATCTCTCCATGTTGAAGGAGGTGGAACCGCAGAAGGTATTAAGGCTTTGCTTAACAACAAAACCGATATCTGCACCGCGTCGAGAAATTTAAAACCTGAAGAAGCTAAACGTCTTGCCGATTATTACGGCTCACTTGGATTAGTCTTTCTTATCGCAAAGGATGGATTAAGCATCTATGTAAATCCATCTAATCCCGTCAAAGATTTCAACTTGCAGCAACTTAAAGATATTTACACCGGCAAGATAAGTAATTGGAGAGCATTGGGTGGGGAAGATACTTCAATTATTACCGTTACAAGAAATCCTAATTCAGGGACTTACTTTTACTTTAAAGAGCACATCATGGAAGATGAGAATTACTCCTCATCAGCTATTGTTGCAGCTACGACAAAAGAAATTGTTAATTTTGTTTCTAAAAACACAAATGCAATCGGTTATGGTGGTATGGGATATAAGGAAAATATCTTTCACGCAAAGATCAATGGTATCGAGCCGAACGAAGAAAACGTGAGAAATGATACCTATCCGATAACAAGATATCTCCATTTTTTTACAACCAAGTCTCCCGGAGGCGTTGTAAAAAATTTTATTGATTGGGTCCTCTCTCCGGCAGGACAAAACGTTGTGCGCAAGTCGGGGTATATTCCTTTATGGGAGAATAAATTATAAACTCTCATTAAGCTGTTAATTGAAAGGAGTAGCCTCTGATTAATCTGAGCCAGATCCAAATGGTTTTCAGTTGTCAGCTTTTTAAATGACGATTGACCAATTAATAACCAGTCACTGTTGGTCAAAACAGAAATCCTTCCCAATATTATACCTATCTCAATGATAAGGAAATAATTCTCGTCGGCAAAACTCCCCCTTTTCTTAACAATTTCTTAACAATTACTTAACATTGGCATCGCATTTTTTAACTAATTTTTATTGTGAGAAAATAAAAATTTAATTTTTAATGAGAGAGAAAAAAGTGAGAATACTATTTCGACATTTTGTCGTTGTTGCTTTGGTGTGTAATGTTCTATCTGCACAAAATTTACCTAAAATAAGCGGTCTTATGTACAGCGATTATTTTTATAATATAGATAATGCAACCATTGCAAAGAAAGATTTAAGTGGATTTCAGTTCAGAAGAATTTATTTTACAACGGATTTTGCAGTCGCTGATAACTTTGATTCACGTTTCCGTCTTGAATCAGATCAAAGCGCTAACTCTAATACAGCCGGCGGCAAACTTGGTGTTATGGTTAAAGACGCTTACTTAAAATGGAAAGGAATTTTTAGCGGTTCTGATTTGGTTATTGGTATTGCTCCTACTCCTGCTTTTGATGTTTCCGAAGCCGCGTGGGGATATCGCTCATTGGAAAAAACTATTTTGGATCTTAACGGCATTGTTCCTTCAAGAGATTTTGGCATTGATTTGAAAGGTAAGTTAACCGATAACGGCTTGGTAAATTATTGGGTTAAGTATGCTAATAACAGCGGCAACGCACCGGAAACAGATAAGTACAAAAGATATTCTGCGATGTTTCAATTCAAATTATCTGAAAATTTCCAGGCTACCGTTCATGCTGATTATGCTTCCAAAGCAAAAAAAATCGATAGTTTTGATAAGCAGGCAAAATCAAATAATCAGTTCGTGGGATCACTATTTTTAGGGTATAAACAGAAAGAGGATTATTCTTTCGGTGTTGAGGCTTTCACAAGAACAATTCAAAATAATTTTGCTAAAACGGCTGCCGAAGCGCTTCAAAATCAAAGCAGTATTGGTTTCTCCGTATGGGCATGGGGAACACTCACCGAAACGTTAAAGTTAGTCGGAAGATTTGATAACTTCGATCCCAATACTAATAATGCTGCTGATGGAACTTCTTTCTTCATGGCAGGACTAGATTATAAAGCTGCTAAAAACGTTAGCGTAATTCCAAACATTCAATTATTTAATTATCAAGCTAAAGATGCTCAAGGAAAATCTCTAAAAGATCTAACTGCAAGAGTAACTTTTGCCTACACATTTTAATTATATTTAAGGAAATAAAAATGAAATTTCAAAAAATTATATCGGCTCTTTTCCTAACGATTACATTTTCGATGTTAACCCACGCCCAGCTCCAATTGAATGGTGCAGGAGCAACATTCCCGGCTGTTATTTATTCAAAATGGTTTGATGAGTATAAAAATGCGACCGGAGTTCAATTCAATTATCAAGCTATTGGAAGCGGTGGCGGAATTAGACAAATCTCAGAAGGAACTGTAGATTTTGGCGCAACCGATGGTCCGATGACCGACCAACAGTTGGCTGATGCAAAATCAAAACAAGGCACTGATGTTCTTCATATTCCAACTGTAATGGGAGCCGTAGTCGTTTGTTATAATGTTCCGGGAATTAGTAAAGGATTAAATTTGAGCGGCGAAGTACTCGCAGATATTTTCCTTGGGAAAATTATTTATTGGAACGACTCAAAGATTAAAAAAGATAATCCAAAATTGAACCTTCCAAACAAAGCGATTGTTGTTACTCACAGATCAGACGGCAGCGGAACATCATTTATTTTTACTGATTATTTAACTAAAGTTAGTAAAA
Source organism: Ignavibacteriaceae bacterium (assembly GCA_023231105.1). Lineage (GTDB taxonomy): Bacteria > Bacteroidota > Ignavibacteria > Ignavibacteriales > Ignavibacteriaceae > UBA1563. Next base: position 5,399 of record JALNWB010000163.1, read on the forward strand.
ATTGGGAATCAAAAGTTGGTAAAGGAACTTCGGTTAACTGGCCTGTTGGACTTGGTGGTAAAGGAAATGACGGCGTTGCCGGTTTGGTTAAACAAACAGAAGGTTCTATTGGATATGTCGAGTTGGCTTACGCCGTTAAAAACAAAATTCTGTATGCAAATATGAAAAATAAAGCCGGAAATTTTGTTGAAGCGACATTCCAATCAGTTTCATCCGCGGCTGAAGGCGCTGCCAAGAATATGCCTGCAGATCTACGTGTTTCAATTACAGATGCAGCGGGAAAAGATTCTTACCCAATCTCCGGTTTCACATGGCTGCTCGTTTATAAAAATATGAAAGACGAATCAAAAGCAAAAGCAATGGTTAACTTCTTGAAGTGGTCGATGGGAAAAGGGCAATCCTTTGCTACTGATCTTTATTATGCACCACTGCCAAAGGCGGTTGTTAAAATGTGTGAAAAAAATATTAACTCAATTACTGCAAATGGTAAAAAAATAAAATAGTGGATAATCCAGAGATAGATATAAATAAAGAAAATCCTAAGAGTAAAAAAAATAGCCTATCGATTCTTTGGGCAAGGTTATTTAAGAAGTTATTTTCTTCTCATAATTTAGGCGACTTCATTTTTGAAAGACTAACACTGCTCTTTGCAGTGTTAGTCTTTCTTCTTGTTATTCTGATGGGTTATGAAATGTATGTTGGTTCAAAAATTTCCATCGATAAATTCGGCTGGTCGTTTTTAACTAATTCCGTTTGGGATCCTGTGCAGGAAATATATGGTGCATTACCTATTATTTACGGGACGATCGTTTCCTCGTTTCTTGCTCTTGTAATAAGTGTTCCTCTAAGCATTGGAATTGCAATCTTCCTTTCCGAAGTTTCTCCCGACTGGCTTGAAAAGCCTTTATCATTTTTAGTTGAATTGCTTGCCGGTATTCCTTCGGTCGTTTACGGTTTATGGGGAATATTTGTTTTAGTTCCCTGGATAAGAAATGATGTTGAACCTTTCTTATCAGAGCATTTAGGATTTCTGCCATTCTTTCGCGGCGCGCCATACGGCTTTGGAATGTTAGCCGCCGTTCTAATATTAGCAATAATGGTTCTTCCGATCATCTCATCGATTTCACGAGATATTTTAAAATCGGTACCTCAATCTCAAAGAGAAGCGGCTTTAGCTTTAGGGGCAACTCGCTGGCAATCAACAAAAATTGTTTTGAAGGATGCTAAATCCGGAATACTCGGCGCTACTATGTTGGGTCTTGGCAGAGCTGTCGGTGAGACCATGGCAGTTACAATGGTGATAGGGAATAGAGCGGTAATTTCACCTTCGCTTTTTGATCCTTCCTATACGATGGCAAGTGTTATCGCAAACGAGTTTACGGAAGCGACAAGTGAAATGTATTTAAGCGCGCTCATTCAACTTGCTCTTGTACTGTTCGTCCTGACCATCATTATCAACGCCTTTGCGAAATTATTGGTTTGGAGTATGGAAAGAAAGTTAGGGACAAGATGACTTCTTCAAAATTTTTTCATATAAAACGAAAAATTACAAGCGCAGTTATGATGTCGCTTTCTTTAGTCGCTACTTTGATAGCCGTTATTCCACTCATTCTTATCTTTTATTATACTATTTCAAAAGGAATTACTTATTTAAATATAGATTTCTTTGTTGCGATGCCGAAACCTGTTGGTGAAGCCGGTGGTGGTATGGCGAATGCTATTGTTGGAACGTTAATGTTAATTGGTATCGGTGGCGCAATTGGAATTCCTGTCGGCGTAATGAGCGGAACGTATCTCTCTGAATTCGGGAATAATAAATTTGGCGCAACGGTTAGATTTTTAACCGATGTGTTGAGCGGCGTTCCATCCATAGTTGTTGGTGTAGTGGCTTATACGCTTGTCGTTGTTCCGATGAAACACTTTTCGGCTTTTGCCGGCGGTATAGCTCTCGGAATTTTGATGATTCCGACAATTACCAGAACAACCGAAGAAATGATAAAACTTGTTCCACATTCATTACGTGAGGCGGGTTTGGCGTTAGGAATTCCCAAGTGGAAAACTACTATTTTAATAGTTCTAAAAACAGCGTGGAAGGGAATTGCCACCGGAATTTTATTAGGATTATCACGCGCTGCAGGTGAAACGGCTCCGCTTCTTTTTACAGCTTTGGGAAATAGATTTTGGTCCACAAACGTTATGCAGCCGATGGCGTCATTAACCGTTTATATTTACGATTACGCAAAATCTCCTTTTGAGGATTGGAACAACCAGGCATGGACTGCTGCTTTAGTGTTAATTATTATGATCTCGATGTTAAGTTTATTATTTAGAATCATAACGCGTTCAAAATTTAAAACAAAATAAATTGATTAATTCAAGTTTAGAGTGATATGGATATAAAAATTTCAGTAAAAAATTTAGATGCTTTTTACGGTAAGAATAAAGTGTTGAAAAATATCTCAATTGATATTCCCCGGAATAAAGTTGTAGCAATTATCGGTCCTTCCGGCTGCGGTAAATCAACATTTCTGCGCTGCTTAAATAGAATGCACGAAGTTGTTGGAGGTACAATTACCGGTTCTATTCAAGTTGATGGCGAAGACCTTACCAAAACCGATCCCGTTTTATTGCGTAAAAGGTTAGGAATGGTTTTTCAAAAACCAAATCCTTTCCCCACGATGTCTATCTTTAATAATGTTGCTGCGGGTTTAAGATTTAATGGCGTGAGAAATAAAAAAGTATTAGCGCCGATCGTTGAAAAATCATTAAAGCAAGCCGCCTTATGGGATGAAGTGAAAGATAATTTGGAAGATTCCGGTGTAAATATTTCCGGCGGGCAGCAACAGAGACTTTGCATTGCGCGTACGCTTGCAGTTGATCCGGAAGTGATATTAATGGATGAACCCGCCAGTGCACTCGATCCGATTTCAACTTCCAAAATTGAAGAACTAATTTTTGAGTTGAAAAAAAATTACACCATTGTTATTGTCACACATAATATGCAGCAAGCCGCCCGTGTTAGCGATTTTACGGCTTTCTTTTATATGGGTGAATTGATTGAATACGATAAAACAACAAAAATATTTACAAATCCTTCTAATAAAAAAACCGAAGAATACGTTACCGGAAGATTCGGTTGA
>JALNWB010000164.1 GCA_023231105.1 Ignavibacteriaceae bacterium
AACTCAAACTTAAGGAAACGTATTCAATATGTCAATGAACTTTTTGAGAATATAACTTCTCAGAAGAAATACTTGGGATAACTTAGCCCAAGTATTTCTTCTTGACTTTTAACGGAATAACTTCGTGGCAATTGTTTTCTTGCCACAGATCCGCCGCGGCGGAACGGAGACACAAAGATTTTTATATATTAAAGTCCTATTTCTTTTTCACAAAAATAAATTGTCCTCCTTCATCGCCCGTGTTTTTAATGGGGCTGTAAACCGGTGTTTGTTCTGAATTATTTGCAACCGGAATAGATATTTCATTAAAGACTTGCCCGGCAGTAAAATAGTTCGCCTGGTTTTCACGGAGAGCTTTCAAAAAATAATAGGTAAACACAGAGTGACCTTCTTTGCCACCATCAGTAACCGGCTCAATACCGCCGCTGGTTAATGCTGCACGTGAGGCACGCTTATAAACTTCCTTAAAATATTTTTCACTTTCCTCAAACTGCAATTCTTCAGTTCGACCACGGAAAATGTCGCCGCTAAAACAAGCATCGGAAACTAAAATAGTATGCTTGGAAGAAATTCCATTAAGGAATGTCTGAATGTCATTATTGGAGATATAATCAGCAACTGATTTTGACGTAGCATCTGCGGGAACCCAAAATCCTTTATTAAGCTGCTGCCTGAACTCTCCGTGTCCCGAATAAAAGATTAGCAAATTATCATCTTTAGTAACAACCGAGGAAAGCTGGTCAAATTTATCGATGATATTCTTTCTTGTAGCGTTTTCGTTATAGAGTGTGTACATTTCATCAAATTTATAGTCAGATTTCAGCAGAGCTTCTACCGCTTTCGCATCATTTACTGCGTTCTTTAAAGAATTCCATGCCCCATTGTATTGATCGATTCCGATAATAAATCCATAGTACTTCCCGGTGGCAATCAGTTCTTCTAATTTTCGGGTAACGATAAATGAATCAATGGTTACATTCATTTTGTAATCTATTGCATGGATAACAAGAAGATTATCGCCCGCGGCGAGAAAAACATCGAGGGAAAATTCACCATTCGCTGAAAGGTCAGTTTTTCGGTTGTTCACTGTTACTTCACTTACACCACTTTTATCCATCGCAATGCCGTGCACGGTTTGAATCTCTTTTTTACTAATCACCTTGGAACCCCTCGTTACCTGTGGATCAGTAATCGTAACTATAGGTCCTTCAATATCCGAGTTATAGCCAACTTGGATCAGCTTTTCGGATACATTGTTTTTATTATCGGTCGCTTTCACCAACAGGATATTTTTGCCTTCGGTCAATTTGATATTAACAAAGAATTCCCCGCTTGTCATAACGGTTGCTTTATTATTATTAACCACTATATCCATTATACCGCTCTCGTCGATTGCTTTTCCGCGTACAGTTAGGTAGGCTTCACTTTGCGTATATTCCTTGCCTTCCTGAATTTCCGGTTCAAGAATCGTAATTGCGGGTCCGGTCTCATCAATAATAATTTTCTTAGGTATTAATCTCCCGGTTGAAGTAGTGCCGGTAATCTGGGAATAACCTATTCCCGTCATAAGTAAAATAATAATGAAGAAATTTTTCATGACTAATATTCCTTTAATTCTTAAAATCATTTAATCAATTTATGGGCGCTCCGGAGGAAGCGAAATATTTTGTGATGCCGGAGTGGATGACGCCGATTTTTTTAATAACAAAGCGGCTGCTACACCTCCACCGGCGAGAACCGCACCCACATAATAATACCAGGTAGAACTACTTTTTATTTTTGTTGCAATTATTTCAAAATAGAAATCATCTCCTTCAAGTTGATTTATTTCTGTTTGATTCAATGTCCAAATCACATTCCTTCTTCCACCGGCATATTTCCCAAGTCCAAAATCACCGGATAATGCCGTAGGAACCATGTCGAAGTAGGGTGAAGATTTTCTCTTTAGTTTGATCTGAACATTATACTCCTGGTTAATATCACCAGTCAATTCATAAGTGATGACTATTTTCCCGTCGGAGGATTCAAATGAAGTAGTGATTTTCTCCTGCGCTCTTATAGCTGCCGGAAATAAACATAGAAACAACAATAGGGTAGTAAAGGTTTTCATAATTTTTCCTGTTCTTAGTAACAAATTATTATTGTGTACTTTGCATAAAAAAGTGTTTGCCTTATCAAATAAATCGTTCATAGCTGAGTAATTTTTATTATTATCGGGAGAACTTTTTTCCCGCGGCTGAATGCGCTGAACCGGAGATTATCTCCCGGCGTAAACTTCGTGTTGGCGGGGTCAACTCCAATGTCACCCAGCACTCTCCGGACCCGGTCATCAAAATCACCTTTTTCTTTTTCCACACTATGCATAATCATTTCCAAGTCAAGTTTTTGCAGTGAATAAAGGAAACAAAAGTAGGTTTGCCCTGGAATCGTATCAAGGATGTTATAGCTCTCTTCATCCGGTATTGCAATGTTGTTCTGATGATAGGGAAGATAGGCGACCATCCTATCAGTAAATGGAAAAATTTTATATGCTTTGTTAGTTAGGTCCCAACTGAACACATAAACATAAGCTGGTTGATCGTTTGAAAAACGCAAATCAAAAAATGTTCCCGACGGGTATGGTCTTTCCATTTCAAAATATTTACCGTTAAAATTTGCTTTCATAATGCCGGCAGAGGGTTCTTTGAACAGGATACTGCCGCTGAGGTCAGGTGTAAGAGAATCTACTACAGGTTTCCCGATTACCTCGAAGGCCATTAGACAGAAGAAATCAAAATCAGAATATCGGATCCAGGTAAAACCATCTTTCCCCCAATTGGTGCCCCAACTGTTCATTATCTGGAATGATCCGCCATATAGCGAATCATCGTAAGCAACAACTGCAACTCCATGTCCTCTTCCCTGGAAAAAATAATCGCTGCTATCTGGTTTGAATAAATCACCCGACTTAAAAAAAGAATCGCAACAGTCCATGGCAATAACCACCGGTTTATTTTCGGCAAGACTCTTTTTTACGTTCGTCGTTTTATTGTTATAACTTCTATCCACAATCATCCGGTATTCGATGAGTCGGTTTCCGTTTGCTTTTTCAAGATTTTCTTTTGTTACTTCCTTCTCGCAGATATACTCAAACTCGTTAAGCGGTAGAATCCCTTTTTCTACCAGCAGACCCAGGGCATCAGTCAGAAATATTCCTTCCTGGCAATCCTTTTCCTTTCGAAGTTGGTTATAAACAAAAGATGGAGAATAGGCGTTACTGTCTATTGCAGGTTGCGTCCAATTATTTTTAATAGCATCAACAATGGTTCTGCAAGCGTATGCAGTAGACCATCCGGCACAAGTACCCAGCATACCTTGGCTCCGTGGTGTTGGGCAATACTTCTTGAGTGAAACAGATTTAGGGAGGTTAATATAATCTCCCCTCATTAGTGGCGCATGAACCGGCGCTTTCGCATAACCTGCTGGATCAAGCAATACACCTGTGGCATATTCTTGCGGAAAAAGAATGTTGCTGTAAACGAGAAAACTTAATAGTAAGTGTAATTTGAGGAATTTCATTTTGACTGCTCTTTATGAAATTGGTTCAAAACTATAATTGCTTTACGTTCCATCCCGGCACCAACTAGAAAGTTCACATAATTTAAAGAATATTCTTTAACCGATGGCGCAAGAAATACTGCTCGATAGTAATATTTATCGGCTTCATACTGAAATTTGTTTTCTTCAAAAAAACGGGCTGTCAATATGGCTCCGATAGCCGATGACGATGCTTCCTGGTCATTGATTACAGTTGATAGGGAATCATAGAGGAAACGCTTCTGTAGATCATCAATTACTAAAAAACCTGCGGTATCTGAACGTACTTTTTCATCTCCGGATGTATAAAGAAACCATTTATATCTCGTCGATTTTTCAAGGTTTAGTTCCTGCAGGTTGAGAACAAAAACTGTATCTTTTATTTCCTGCATGTAAACCGTATGGTTATGACTATTTATTAACCGGAAAATATAATTTTTAGTCCCCTTGAAACTAAACCAACAAAATGTTACGGTAGTATCAAAAACTCTGGAATCGGTTGGTGAGGCAAGTTCGATTGTGTTGAGTTTAGCTCTGACAACAGCACCAAGTAATTTCATTTCTTTAAAGTTCGATGCAGTTGAGGTTATTTTATCAGCCAAGTAGTTTACCAATTTACTCGAGGATGAAACATTATTCTGAAGAATCATTTTTTCAATATCGGCAGTTTGGTAAATTCCCTCTTTTTTTAATTCGAACGATTTGCCGCTTGCATTAATAATTGCTAGATAGGCGTTCCCGGACAATTTAATATCGCCCTCGGATATTTTTGACCCAGTTACTATCGGTCTAAAATTATCATTAGCAGATATCCGGAGTGAAACTTCACCGCTAACCGCGATAACGGTAAATTTGGTTTGTTGAGCCGTCAAAAATATCTGGAAGAGGAATAAAAAGATGAAACAGAAAGTAACTTTAGTTAATCTCATTGTGTATTCCCGGTTGTTTTTCTTTTAAGTTTTACAAAAAGTCGCGCTAAATACAAATGATATATATCCATACCTGTAACGGAAATAAAGATAATTACAGCAGCGTAGGTAAGGCTAAACTTATAGTTGAAGTAATTAAATACTATCACGGTTAAAAACAAGAATAGCACAGATAGTAAGAACAGCCAGATTTTTGTGACAGCTCGAAACCAATCACGATACTTCGAATTCAAGTAAGTAAGAAATGCCACATTCAAATAGCAGATTATGAAAGCGATTATCAGCGCAAGTATATTGGGCATCGCGTTGATATAATTTTTATGTAAAATCATGGAAATGATATTAGCATGAATTACAATTCCGTACATGTCCGGAAAAGTTTTCCCTGCATATTTGCTGTTGAGAGGAGTGAAGAACATATCCTCCAGGTTTTTAGAAGTTAGATCACTTCCCATATAACCCATTAGAACAATTTTATCTTTCAGAAAATATAGTTCTTCAGAACGGGTAAAGAGTTCATCAATATCGAGTGTGTAAAATTTGTTTGTATTGCCGAGGAAATTGATGATTTCAAATTCATTATCCCGTTTCTGTAATGTTTCTATTGCTCTTGAGTTAACGATCTCCGCAATCCGGGAAGAAAAAGCGGGAACTTTTTCATTCTTGTAATTGATATACGGAGCGAATTTTCTGATCGTTCTAAAACTTGCCGATCCTTCATCCGGTAAGTTTGCATAACCATCCTTCGCATAGCTATTAAACATTTGATTTGAAGTTGCCACTGAGTCATATATGTTAGTCTCACTGTTAAAGTTCAAAACCCTATTGACCAACACGAGATTTGATGTTTTTGAAAATGCATCTTGAAGAAGACTATCCTGAGTTCTGTCCTTCTTCACATAAAAAAAAGCATCGACACCAATCACTCTTGGATGATATTGATTGATAATTTGTACCTGACGTGCAATCCCGGCTCTATCAAGATTCCCAATATTGACCAACACGATATTAGTGTCTGCGGGTTGCTCTTCGCGGAGTTGAGAAAAAACCAAATCATTAAAATCTAAATCGCTGAAGGCTTGACCCACGGGACTTAAAAAAGTCAGTCGGTCGAAGGGAATTAGGGACAACAATAATAAAATAAGGAAAGTGGTAATGGTAATGAGGAGAATTTCTAATCTTTTTGCTTTGCTACTTCCCACAGTTGGCTCTACATTAAATATCCCTTATGAGAAGAACCACTCTTCTTATAAGGTGATTTGATGAAACAAAAATTCGAAATCGTTTTACAAAGCGATACCATATTTATTTAATCTGTTTGCAACTGAAAAAATATTTAAGTATGTGAGGGAATATACTATTATTCTCTCGAAAACAATAAAATAAATTATTGCATTTGCACGCCGTTCACTTCACTATCCTTGCCAAATTTTAATCATCAATGGCTGCATGGACTTTGTTTAATGTAGTAAGCAGTCAGTCCGCATTTAATTCGATTCCTACCGAAACCCTTGATAATTATAGCTGAAACAGTTTACTTACCTTCATCTGATAAGCTGCTCGCATTCTCTGATCAATAACATGAGAGATGTACCAAGTGAGATAATTATACAGTATCCATTGATTTGTTGGGCTTGGTTGGCCATTAACATATTTCGCAATAGTCTTTCCAAGCTGCTTTTCAACAGATTCTTCCAATGATTTTGTTACACCAATATTTTGCACAATACTTATCCGTTCTTTAATAACCGGTATCTGATCGTATGTCTGCTCAACTTGTTCTTTAAGATTATCAAGCCGTATTCCGCTTGTATGCCGTGCATAAAACTTTGCAAGGACTTTCCCGAATACCATTTCGTTAGAACAGATACCACGGATAGCTCCCCAAAATAAACGTACTCCATCAATTTCTGATCCACTTCATCCGGAGTGAAGAAGCTATATTCAGTAGCTCCGTCTCCGTTGCGCACTGCATAAAGATAATATACCCCAAATTTACTTTCTCCCACTACCGGCTCATCAAACAACAATTCGATGCGGGTAGGCTGGTTCAACTGTAATTCCAGTTTCTTTCTCTCTGCCATTTTCTTTTTCCTTTTCTTTTAGTTTGTATCTGAATTCTTCTTTGCCTTCAGTTACCGTTACTCCCTTTGGAATAACTCTTTGTTTAATGAAGGCTTTGATACTTGGTAAATGGAGACTCCTTTCTGTACAAGCCACGTTGCAAAAGTATGACGCAAAGAATGAAAGTGAAGTTCTTTATAATAGTAACCGTTGTTTCGTTTTGAAATGAACATTTTTAACTCCTAAATACGCAGAGGAGTGCAAAGTGTAAACAAAAAGGTTGTAAGTGATCCACTAAGTAGTTTTAATACCGTATGCGAATACGCTCATAACCCGAAGGCTGTAGGTTCAATTCACCGCGGCGAACTGCCCCCGCTACTATAAAAAACCCTCATCGAAAGATGAGGGTTTTGTGTTTTAAATTATGATTTAAGAACAAGCCTATACGGCTCAGACGGGGATTAACGATTTTAGAAGTAAGAAGTTTTTCAAAACATCAAAAATCGAAATCCGTTAATCCTTCCCGCGGCGGCGGATTGCCAGAAATATTGTTATTGAATTTGAATATCGATTATTGGACAAGAAATAATGAATGATGAAATTTTTGCCCTTCTAAATTCGACATTCCTTCCGCGGCGGCGGATCGCTATTCATTATTCTCTTTTTGGTTCTGGCTTGTCCAGGTTAGGTAAATTAACTCCGTTAGGAGTTCCCATCTTCAAATCCTTCAACAGTAATTTTTCCCTCCAGAATCTGAATCCCTTTTCTGATTATTATATCTAACTAACAAAAATAAAACGGGATTAGAATGGATACCAACGTAATTAATGAACGATACAGTAAATTAGCCGAAGACACTTGCTGCCTCTCATGTGGCGGAGCGATAAACCACAGCAATCCTTTACCTGGTGAAGTTTGTGTTGATCTGGGATGCGGGCGCGGGAACGATGTAATTAGAATGACGCAGGAAGTCGGCGAACATGGATTAGTCTATGGTTTGGATATTTCCGATGGCATGATTGAGAAAGCAAAAAAGAATGCGGCAAAACTTGATGTTACAAATGTTCAATTTATTAAATCCGAACTTGAATCGTTAAAATTACCCTCAAACATTGCCAACCTTGTTATTTCAAATTGCACGATCAATCACGCTTCGGATAAAACAGCAGTCTGGTCTGAGATCTACCGCATCTTAAAAAAAGGGGGACGGTTTGTTGTTAGCGATATTTACTCGCTTGATGATGTTCCGGATGAATACAAGTATGATCCTGTCGCAGTATCTGAATGTTGGGCAGGTTCAATTAAAAAAGATGAATATCTTAAAATAATTGCCGGGGCGGGATTTATTGATGTTAACATTCTTGAAGAAAGTCAACCTTATACGAAAGGCAAAATTGAAATATCCAGTTTCACGATCTTTGGGAAAAAAGCCGCATCGTGCGGTTGCAAAGGATAACTAAATACAATAAAGGAGTAAACCATGAAATCATTAATCAAAAGCAAGCAGCCTTCTGAAAAGAAAGTTGCACAATGCTGCGCTAAGATCTCACCGATCGTTCGCGGCTGTCACGATTAATTATTATCCTTTCCGATTCGTCGGATAAAGAAGAGCTGAATCCGTAAATGGATTCAGCTTTTGTTATTTCTTATAGAATCTTCATCGACTTAATTGCATCTCAATAGTAAATAAAAAAAGTAAACATGTATTTTTCTAAGTATAACATCTTTTCAAAAATTAAGAATTCTGATTCTTCTTACATCGTTAATCTTCTTACGGGAAACGCGGATGTACTTGATGCAGCCAAAGCAGAGGAAATCACCTC
>JALNWB010000165.1 GCA_023231105.1 Ignavibacteriaceae bacterium
ATGTTACAGATCAAAAAATTGTATCTCAACAAAAAGAAATGGTATCATAAAAACATATTCAATAATAACAAACTAAGGAACTACTAAAATGGCAAATGAAAAATCAAACTTGTTAACGGCTGGAAAAATTGCTGTACAACTTGGAGTTTCCGGTGGAGCTGTTTCTAAAGCGATTAAAACGGTTAATGTAACAATTCCAAATGATGCCGCTGAAAAAGTAACTGCTATTTTAAAGAAGTAAACTGCTTATACAAACCTTCGAGGTCTGAGGATTAATTTTGTCCAGAGACCTCGAAGGCTATTCTTATTTACTTTATCTCAAAAAAATAAGCCTGCAAATAGAACGAACCCCGAAATGGACGGCTACTGTTGAAAGGTTTCTCTGGGGTATCTAAGAATCTAATGTACGCATATTCGCCCATTCCTAAAGATACAGTTCTTACAGAAATAGAGGGACTTATTTCTTCGTTACTGTTTTCTCTTAATATATTAACTTTTTCATAGAATCCATCACTACTTCTTTTATATGCTAAATCGCGGTTGAGTAATTTTACCAACAATATTTTTTCGGCTGAACTTATTAGAAATTTATAACTTGAACGTGACGGAAGGACTGTAGGATTTGCAGAAACATTTATTTCAAGTCCTTTAATCCAAGGTGTATATGAGTCAAAAACCGTTTCGTTCATAATTAGTTTTCCTGTGGAAACAATCATGTAATCATTATCTCCTAAGAACCAAACACCCTCACTTGACGGCAGTTTCATTAGTTGAGTTTGTTCTGCGGGAAATGTTGATTCGTTAGCAATATCAAATATTTTAGAAGCACCAGCATAACCTGTTTTAACATATTTTAATTGCACTTTGCCGGGAACATAACCGATAGAATACTTACCAGCAGCATCTGTGATACTATTAAACTGTGTTCCTTGTACACTAACATTTACTTCAGAAATGGGATGATTGTAATAATCAACTACTTTTCCTTCGATTACTGGCTTACTGCAACCAGTTAATAAGAATGAAAAAAGGCCAATAAAATAAATCAAAGAAATACTACTTGTTGATTTTAGAGTTTTAGTTTTCATTTTATTCTCCATTATTTTTCCCTACTCATCTGGCTTTTCGGTTCCGCCCCGTTTTTAAGGTGGTTTCTGGTCTCCACTGTTTTTATTTTTCTTTCTTCTGATACAAAACTGCGTTGGCTATGTTTTTAATTTGCAATTATAATTAATCCCAACTAAAACTTAGACAGTCCGTGTATTCAACATTATTGATAGCTATTGAAATTCCGTTTAATGTTATTGTCACTTTTGCGCATTTACCATGAAAACAATCACCTACATCGCTAACCTTACAATTTAATGCGGAAATAATAACTCCACTTCCGAATAATTTATATGAAGCCTTCGAATTGTTTCCTTCACTATCACATTTATTAAGAATATATTCAGTATCGTTTAATACTATTTTCCCTTTTTGAGATTTTTGTTCAAAATAGAAGAGTGTTTTCTTATTTTTTGAAAAGGAAACTTGCCCAAATCCTCCGCCTTCGTTTTGTGGATTTACAACCAACTTGCTAACCTTTTTATCTTTAGAATTAATTTCCATAATACAACGTATGCTGTGAGAGCCTGTTTCAATATAACGTCCATTTCCACTATTGACGCCAGCAAATGCAAGTCCAAGTTCACGAACATCTGGGTATTCGGCATTGTACCACCAAATACCATATTCACCTATACTGGAGAATGAACCATCTTCGCCTCGTTGCCCACCTGGTAATGCAGAAAAACCACTTTCATTTGTTGCTCCAGTATTTGGACTTTCCCAATCGGATGTTGATTTTAATTTACCACCAGCAAATTCTTCCCCGCCCAAATAGTTAGTTAAAATAGTCCATTCGGCATCACTTGGTAAATGCCATCCGACAGGACAAATATTTTTTGCAACTTCACTTGTATATAGTCTTCCATATTTTTCAACATTGCTTTCATTATTGTTATATGCCCAACAACTTTTTTTTGCTTTGTAAGCAAGGTTTTCTGCCATCCAAATTTGGGAACCAATAGTTACAGTTTTATAAACATGTCCATCACGGGGGTCAGTAAAAGTATTATTATTTCCAAGTTCAAATTTAAAAGGAACAACAACCCAAACTGCAACAGGTTTATTGTTTTGAAGTGCCGGTGTAAAAGCATATTTCATTGCAGCATCCATTGCGGATTGATTAAATATTTCTGCGTCTGATTTTACAACAACTGCTTTTTTCGGTTTTCCTTCTTTGCTAACAAGAATTTTTACCCAAACACGTCCTTCAAGCTTTGCGCTAACCGCAAGGTCTGGATAAACAGGTTTAGCTTGAAAAATAATTTCTGGCATTTTTTCTACTTCTACAAATTTATCCATAGCAGGATCGTCTTCATTTTTTTGCTCTTTGCTTTTAACCCCTTCTTGGGCAAAAAGACTAATACTTAATAAAATAAAGCTTAAGATTAAAATTGCTTTTCTCATATTATTCTCCGTTATTTCCCTACTCGTTTGGCTTTTCGGTATCGCCCCGTTTTTTAAGTGGTTTCTGGTCTCCACTTTTATTCTTTTCGCCAGATAACTGTTAAGAACTGTCAAAGTAAAACTTTGGTGGTTCTTGTGTTTGTTTGCGTTGAGAGTTCACTTGTCTATTTCATTAAAATAAGTTTCTTAATCTCAGTGAAATCACCTGTAGTTATTTTATAGAAATAAGTCCCGCTTGATAAATAGCTTGCATTAAATTCTATGCTATAGCTTCCAGGGCTTTTATATTCATTAACCAGGGTTTTTACTTCTCTGCCAAGCATATCATATACCTTAATTGTAACCATTACTTCTTGTGGTAAATCATACCTTATTGTCGTTGATGGGTTAAACGGATTTGGATAATTTTGAGAAAGTGAAAATTCAGTTGGTATATTTTCCCCTTTCTCTTTTACAGAAGTTGTTGTCCCTACACTACGAAATACACCACTACCCCAAGTTCCTACAAAAAGATACCCACTGTTATTTATTGCAAGAGAACGAGCATAATTAGCAGTTAAGCCAGAATTTATTTGTACCCAGTTATTCCCATTGTTTGTTGAACGAAATACGCCAGCATCATAAGTCCCTGCAAAAAGATGGCCACTACTATTTATTGCTAGGGAAAAAATATCTGTATTGGGCAAGCCAGAATTTATTTGCGTCCAGCTATTCCCATCATCTGTTGAACGAACTACTCCACTCCCCCTAGGCGCAGCAAAAATATTTCCACTACTATTTATTACAATGGATTGAACCCAAGAAGTTGATGGTATGCCGGAATTCTTTTTAGTCCAGTTATTCCCATTATCTATTGAACGAAACACACCTTCACTATCACTCCCGGCGAAAATATAGCCATTGCTCTTTATTGCAAGAGAACTAATAGACCTATTTATCAAGCCCGTTTGAGTCCAATTGTTCCCATTATCCGTTGAACGGGATACACCATAAGCCCCCGCAAAAATATGCCCGCTACTATTTAGCGCTAAGGCGCTTACGTCACCATTCTTTAATCCCGTTTGCGTCCAATTATTTCCGTTGTCTGTTGAACGAAATACACCGCTACCCTGTGTCCCTTCAAAAATATGACCACTACTATTTATTGCGAGTGAAAAACCATAAGTATTTGTTAAGCCATTATTTATTTGAGACCAGTTATCGCCGTTATCCGCTGAACGAAATACGCCGCCATGCCATACTGTCGCAAAAATATTTCCGCTATTATTTATTGCAAGAGACATAACAAAATTAGCTGTCAAGCCAGTATTTATTTGACCCCAGTTATTGCCTTTATCTGTTGAACGAAATACACCTAAATCATAAGTCCCGGCAAAAATAGACCCACTACTATTTATTATAAGGGAAGCAACACCATTAGTTAACAAACCTGTTTTAGTCCAGTTAATACCCTTATCAGTTGAACGGAATACACCTTGGTCTGTTCCTAAAAAAATATCACCACTGCTATTTATTACGAGAGAAGAAGAAATAAAAGCAGATGTTGGCAAACCGGTGGTACTGTAATCCCAGTTAATCCCATTATCTGTTGAACGAAAAACATATGAGCGGTTGTAACTGGGATAACTACGAAATGTCCCCGCAAAAATATCACCACTGCTATTTATTGCAAGTGAATAAACAGAAAAAACCCATAAGTTACTACCATTATTGTCTAACGAAGTCCAGTTATTCCCATTGTCTGTTGAACGATATATGCCCCCAAAGCGATAAGGAGACGAGTAGTAATATGATTCTCCTGCTAAAATATCTCCACTACCATTTATTGCAAGTGAAAGAATAGTCGCGTTTGTTAAGCCGGTTTGTGTCCAGTTATTGCCATTGTCTGTCGACCGGAATACACCATAAGCTCCAGCAAAAATATCACCATCACCATTTATTGCAAGGGCATTAACATATAAACTTGTCAAGCCGGAATTTATTTGTGACCAGTTATTGCCATTGTCCGTCGAACGAAATATTCCATTCCCCCAAGTACCCGCAAAAATATGACCGAGACTATTTAGTGCAAGAGCTTGTACCCAAACATCTGCTGGCAAACCGTTAATAATTCTGGTCCAGCTATTTCCATTATCCGAAGAACGATATATTCCACCGTACTGGATTCCCGCAAAAATAACACCACTACTATTTATCGCAAGAGCAGAAACAGTTCCACCTACAGGACCTTTGGTTTGTTCCCAAAAGTTTTGCGCATAAAGAGAAAAAGACATAAGAGAAAACACCAAAAGTAACAGTAACCTTTTCATTTTGAACTCCTATTTAATTAAACAAATACCTACTAACTCTCCCACCAATATTTATTTATCCCATCCCGGCGGGTTGGAATGTATTTCAATTATTAAATGTGTTTTTAAACAAAAAAAAGGACGCAACTTCCGTTACATCCTTCATCGAGGTACTGGTATACCTTTGGCAAAGATATAAGAAAGCGCGTCCATTCTGGACGCAGCTTCCTTGCGTGTTCTTGCCAAATAAAAATTACCAGTTTTCGATGAAGAACATAGCAATTGCTACGTTATTAATTATTTAAGTATTTAGTATCCGATAAAATTCTTTCTGTTATTTATAAATTTCTTTTCATGAACCACTCTAAACTTAAACAAACCTTCAAGGTTTTCAAAACCTTGGAGGTTTTACATAACTTGTTTTTATTTCAACCTTCGTTTTTTCTTTTCTGCTAACTGCAAGTAATTTTCTTTTGAAACTATACTTTTACCTGTTTCCTTTTCGAGAGCAACTCTGGCATCGCCGGCAATTTTACCACCTTTCTTTGCAGCAGTTTTATTTTCAACAAAGCCTTTTGCGTCAACTTTTTTTGTTATTTCCGAAGTTGACGCTTCACCAAGCATAGTAAAAATAAGCTCGAGATCGGTCATGTGATCTCTAAGATTTTCTCCTTTACCCGGTAGCTTTTTTAATTCTTTGTATTCGGAAGGAGACAAACCAAAAGTTGCTCTGCTAATTTCTGTAGTGAGAATAGCGAATTCCTTTTGTTCTTTTATCCCTCGTTTCTGCCATTGATCGGTTAACTCATCTCTAACCGCAATGCCGCGTAATCTTTTTTCAATCCATTGATCGCTGTACCCTTTGGCTTTGTAGATTTCTCTTATTCTTTGAGAAGCAAGTTCGGGATTTTCAATTTCTTCCAACCGTTCGTAACCAACTCTTGCAAGCCAGCGTTTAAATGGCTCTGCTTTGGGTGATGGGATAGATTGAATTATTCTTAACAACCCTTCAACATTTGCAGCTTGCACTTTACGTTTTTTACCATCAGCAGCAATCATTTCAAGGGGGGGACAAATTGTCCCCCAGTTGAAATTTAACTCGGGGTCTCTTTTTCTCATTTTTTTGATGTAGTCTTTTGGATTAACAGTATCAGTTAATGCCTCAACAACATCGGCAACCGAGAAATACCACTTCTGATTTTCTTCGTTCCAGTGAGAACGAATTTTTACTGATTCGAAAAGTTTTATGTTGCTCATACAGTTAAATCTATCCAAACTTTACGTTTTTTACCATCAGCGGTAATCATTTCAAGGGGGGTACAAATTGTCCCCCAATTGGAATTAAGTTGTTCATCGCGCTGCCGGAGTCTCTTTACATACTGTTTAACATCCATGCTATCAGTTAACGCTTCAATAACATCAGCAACCGAGAAATACCATTTCTGTTCTTCTTCGTTCCAGTAAGAACGGATTTTTACCGATTCGAAAAGTTTTATGTTGCTCATACAGTTATATCTCTTTTTGTTTCTTCAGGTTTGGACATATGAATCCTCCGATCCTATTAAGTTAAAGAAATTGAATAATTTATTAGAGCTTTTTATTAAAAAGAAGATTTGCTTATAGCAAAAACCACGGTTGTCAGTCTCGATAATGGGATATTTTAGAAAGAAAGTGCTAAAAACCACGTTTTTACCCCTATAAAGTGAATAGTTAGAGCTCCTCGCTTTGTAGTTAATTCTCCTCGCCATAATGCTGATATTACTCGCCGTATTGCTAAGCCTGCTCGCCGGGTTGCCGGTGTTGCTCGTTGTATTGCAGACTCTGCTCGCCGTATTGCCAGTGATGCTCGGCACATAGTTGACTCTGCTCGCCGTCTTGCAGAGGTTGCTCGCCGTATAGTTGACACTGCTCGCCGCCGAAAAGTGTCTACAATCACAAAACAAGCTTCCGCTAAGTACCGCTTATTAATTGCTATTGTTATAAGATTAGTTGTTTGGAAGGAGGAAGCAAAAACTTGTTTCCACTGGTGTGCTGCTAAAAAGTATTCTGTAATGATTTTTGAGAAGAAGATTTTAACTTTTTGCCGGACTTTGTCAAATATGTAACTATCTGAATCCATCACTCTTTGTTAATACCCTTAAATCTTTGAGTAAAACCTAATACAATAATTCATAATAGTCAAGTACATAGTAGAAAAAACTACTTTTCTTGAAATATATTTGCCTTCAGAACTTTGGATAACTTCTAAGAATTATTCAGATTTAAAACCAGTTTTAATTAATTCTTAACCACAATCCGTAGATATTAGCTATGAATCGTTTTAATAGGGTTACTGCAATCTTAATTCAGCTCCAGTCTAAAAAAATAGTAAGAGCAAAGGATATTGTCGATCGTTTCAATGTTAGTACCAGAACAGTTTACCGCGATATACAAACTTTAGAAGAAGCCGGAGTTCCAATCAGTTCGGACGCCGGTATTGGTTATTCTCTTATTGACGGTTACCATCTGCCTCCCGTAATGTTTTCAAAAGAGGAAATTACGGCATTTTTAACAGCCGAAAAGCTCATAGAAAAGTTCACCGATAATTCAATTGATTCAAATTTTAAATCCGGTATGATGAAAATACGAGCTATTTTAAGAAATTCAGAAAAAGAACTGCTTGAAAGTATTGAAGAGAATATTGAAATTGTTCGGCAGAAACCATTTTTAGAAAATTCCGGTAATTCAATTGGAATTCAAATCCTGATTGAGAGTATGTCGGAAAGGAAATCTCTCAATATTCGTTATCATACCTTCTATTCAAATGAAATTAAAGATAGAAATATTGAACCTATCGGAATATTTTTTGGCGGAAATCACTGGCACACAATTGCTTTTTGCGAATTAAGACGAGATTACCGCGATTTTAGATTAGACAGAATTTTGAGCATTAGTAAGACTAACGATGCATTCAAAAAAAAACATCCTTCAATTAAAGATTATCTGCAAAAAATATCTAAGGAACAAAATCTGGAAACTGTTATTATTCAGGTTGATAAAAGTATTGCTCGTTATTTAAAAGAACAAAAATATTATAACGGGTTTGTTGATGAACAGGAAATAGGAGATAAGGTTCAAATGACTTTTTTAACCTCATCTCTGAATTATTTTGCTCATTGGTATTTAATGTTTGCAGACAAAGCCGAAATTGTTTCCCCGGATTCTTTAAAATTAATTTTAAGGGAAATATTGTTTAACATAAATAGAAAAAATTTTTGATCTATTTTTACTATTAAAAAACTTACTGACATACTGTTGTCAATCCGGAAAGCTATTTTTGTCTTGTAGTTTTATTTACAAAATTTAAGAGGAAACAATATGTCTTTAATCAAAACTTTCTTGAACGAATTAGAGCAAGAAGCCGTATCTACCAGAAAAATGTTGGAAGTTGTACCAAATAACAAGTATGATTGGCA
>JALNWB010000166.1 GCA_023231105.1 Ignavibacteriaceae bacterium
AATCCGCTTCTTCGATTGTACTTCAGTTCCCGGCGGAATTGCTAACCGGAATGCTTCGCCGAGTGAAGAGAGATAATACTCGGAAAGCCATTCATAAAATTTAATTGAAGTGGAATCGAAGATAGGAACGCTGTCAAGAACATCGTAAATGTTTTTCAATTTTTCTGTAACGGAAGTTTCTTCAAGAACCGATACAATAAATCCCGTTAACACCCGCTTGCCGAATGGAGCAACTACTCTGACACCAATTTGAATTTGTCCTTCTAATTCACCTGGAACCGTGTAGGTAAAGGCTTTGCGGAACGGCAGCGGAAAAACTACTTCAACATACACGGGACGAAATTCCAAATTCCAAAAAACAATTTACAAGATGAGAAAGAAGTTTAGTCATTGGTCATTTGAACTATTGGATTTATAAAATGGGGCAAGTTCGCGCAAGTCATCAAGATTAACATCGGTAAGCATTTCAAACTTCAACACTTTTTCATTTCCTTCCCAAATAATTCTTTTGAATTTTTTTAATGGAACAACCGTCCCGTTAGTGGAAATAATGCTGTCGCCTTCTTCAACCGTTAAGAAATAATATCCGTCTTGCTGTTGAATGCCTTCAACAACATTTATGTCTTTAAACTTAAAACTAACTTCGCCGTTGAGTTTTTTATTTTCCACAAAAAGTTTTCTACCGATGATTTCCTTCCCTTCCTCCTTTTGCGAGAAGACAAATTCATCACTCTTTAATAATTTGTTGAAGAGATTGTCTTTATCTTCGTTAAACTCTTTATTGCCAAGCGCATCCGATTTCAGATCGAAAAAACTTACTTTAGCTTCTCCCGATTTTTTCCCGTCAACAGATATTTCATACGCTACTTTTTGATAAACCAAACAACCTGAAAAAGTTATTGCTGCGAAACCTAAAATAAAAAACGATTTTACTTTCATAGTTTTTCTTTCATTGATTTAACAAATAGTTAAACGACAGCTTTTTCAAGCAGCGTTAAGCTCTGATTATCAACATCAAGTTCAGCGTTAATGCCGAAGGGCAAAGTAAATTTATTTACAATATGCCCGAACGACAAACCATAAAGAACCGGAATTCCTAATTGAAATAATCTTTCGCGTAACACTTCGGAAAGCGAAAAAGAATTTGCTATTCCCGATTCATCCGGTTTTGATTCGCATTTTGTAAAAACTCCAAGCGCAATACCGGAAGCGTGCTTAAACTTTCCGGCTTGAATCATCTGTGTTAACATTCTATCAACCCGGTATGGTTCTTCGCCGACTTCTTCAAGAAAAATAATTTTCCCTTTTGTATCAATGTCGTATTTCGTTCCGATCAACGAAGCCACAATAGACAAATTTCCGCCTACAAGTTTTCCTTTTGCTTTTCCACCGCGAATTACAAAAGGTTTATATTCACTCTTCGTTGCATCTTCAAATGCGTGGTGTAAAGACATTTTCAGTTGTGGATTCATTAAAACATTTTTAAAATTATTAACACTAAATTCATTAAACGTAGAGGTTGCTACCGGTCCGTGGAATCCGATTAATCCTGTTTGCGAGAAAATTCCGTACAGCAACGCCGTAATGTCGCTGTAACCGATGAGTATTTTGGGATTGCGTTTAATCAAATTGAAGTCGAGAAAATCTAAAACACGCGCGCAGCCGTATCCACCGCGTACGCAAACGATGCCGTCAACTTTTGTATTGCTGAACATTTCGTGTAAATCTTCAGTGCGTTCTTTGTCTGTTCCCGCCAAATATCCATATCGTTTCAAAATATTTTTTGCAGCCACAACCGAAAACCCAAGTGAAGAAATATTTGTTTTTGATTCTTCAAGTTGTTGTTCGGTGATAAACCCGCCTGGAGAAATTAATCCGATTGTGTCGCCGGTTTTTAATTTTTTCGGTTTAATTATCTTTGCTTTTTCTAAAGGAAAAGAGAAGTTTGGCAGAGCCGCAACTGTGGCTGCTGCGGTGATTGTGTTAAGAAAGGTTCGTCTTCTCATCATATCTTTAATATTTCTTATAAATAATTTTCTTCATCCCACAAAAGATGCTCAAAAGTTTCGCGTTCCCGGATTACTTTGAAAGAATTTCCTTCAACTAAAATTTCCGCCGGTCTTCTTCGTGCATTATAATTTGAAGCCATCACCATTCCGTACGCACCGGCAGA
Source organism: Ignavibacteriaceae bacterium (assembly GCA_023231105.1). Lineage (GTDB taxonomy): Bacteria > Bacteroidota > Ignavibacteria > Ignavibacteriales > Ignavibacteriaceae > UBA1563. Next base: position 2,174 of record JALNWB010000166.1, read on the forward strand.
CATTACGGCAAGCAAATCTCCATGCTCGCTTTTTTGAATACTTCTTTTTTTTGCAAGAAAATCTCCACTTTCACAAACGGGACCAACGACATCTGCAACAATTTCACCTTTTGTCTCATCAAAATTTACCGGTTGAATGTGATGGTATGCGCCGTAAATACTCGGACGCAGCAAGTCGGTCATTGCGGCATCAGCAACAATGAAATTTTTCTTTTGGTTTTTCTTTGTGTACAAAACTTCGGTAACAAGAATTCCCGCGTTTGCCGTTAAATATCTTCCCGGTTCAAAAATGATTTCGCAATCTAAACTTTTTAAAATCGGAAGTATCGCTGCGGCATATTCCTTTATCGTAAACGGTTTTTCATCTTTATATTGAATCCCTATTCCGCCACCAACGTCAAAGTGTTTTAATTCAATTCCTTCTTTTTTAAGAATAAGGAAAAGATTGGCTAGCTTTTCAACCGCTTCAACAAAGGGTGATATGCTGGTAATCTGGGAACCGATGTGCATGTCGATTCCGGTGAACACTATATTTTTTAATTGATTTTGCATCCGGAAAATTTTTAGCGCGGTTTCGCTGTTCACACCGAATTTGTTTTCAGATAGTCCGGTAGAAATGTAGGGATGTGTCTTGGCATCAACATCGGGATTAACCCGGATTGCCACTCGCGCAACTTTGTTCATCGATTCGGCGATGTCGTTTATTAAATAAACTTCTTCTTCCGATTCCGCTTTGATCATCAAAACATCATGCTCAAGACCGAGTTCGATTTCTCTTTTCGTTTTTCCGACACTGGTTAAAATTATATTCTCCGGTTTCGCCCCGGCTTTTAACGCGCGGTAAAGTTCGCCTTCGGAGTTAACATCAACTCCGCTGCCAAGCTGCAAAAAGGTTTTTATTACGCTTAGATTGAAGTTTGATTTTGCGGCGTAAAATATTTTATGGTGGATTTCGTGAAATGCTGCATCAAATTCTTTATAGGCATCTTCAAAATATTTTTTGCTGTAAATGTACGTTGGACTTCCGGCTTGTTTAACTATTTCGGCAACCGGAACAACTTCACAGTGAAGTTGATTATTTTTATAGGTAAAATACGTTGAGGGAAAAGGCTGCATAATTCTTTTTTTAGTTTCTCTTTTTTGTGATATTTCTTTTGTAAATATAATGCTTTTCTCCGCGACGTTGCTTAAAAATTCGTTGGAAAAATGAAAACAGTTTTTATCTTTTTACTATTTATCTCTAATCTGCAATCGCAAGACAGCCTTCTAACTGATACTTCCAAAATAAATTATTACAAACTTTCTATCGTAGGCGGGGCAACTCTCGGCGGTTTCATTTACGGGCAAGCGTTCCAAAAAAATCTTTGGTGGAAAGGAGAAAAAAGTTCGTTCCATTTTAATTGGAAAGAGGATTGGGCTTACGCTCTCGGTGCAGATAAATTCGGGCATTTCTTTTTCCCGATGCTGGCAACAAATATTTATGCGGATGCTTTTGTCTGGAGCGGTATCGAAAAAGAACGGAGTCTTCTCTACGGCGGAATTACCGCTCTAACTTATCAATCGTTTACCGAAATAAAAGATGGATTTTCCAAACAATGGGGATTTAGCTGGGGTGATTTTTCTGCAAATGTTTTCGGCGCTGCTTACCCGTTTCTTCAATATAAATATCCACAGTTGAAAAATTTTAACATGAAGATCAGTTTCTTTCCCTCCGAGCGCTTTAAACACGGATCAAACAAAGTTATCTTTGATGATTACGAAAGCACGTATCACTGGCTCAGCATATCAATTGCAAATTATTTACCGGAAGAAATTAGAAAATATTATCCGTCATTTTTGAATGTTGCTGTCGGGCATACGGTTAAAGGATTTGACACAAATTCACGTCATCGCGAAATATATTTTGCTCTTGATCTTAATACCCAAGAACTTCCGGGAAATTCTTCTTTCTTAAAATTCATAAAAAAATACTTGAACTTTTATCACTTTCCGATGCCTGCGGTGAAAGTCTATCCTGATGTTGTCTGGTATGGATTGAAGTATTAAATAGTCTTATATTTAGAACAAACAAAAAGAGATTTTACTTATGAATGAAATTATTTTTATAATCGAAGAATCGGTTGATGGAGGATTTGAGGCAAAGGCATTAGGTGAATCGATCTTCACTGAAGCTGAAACAATCGAAGAGCTGAAAAAAAACATTAAAGACGCCGTCTCTTGCCATTTTGAAGAGGGACAGTCTCCCAAAATCATCCGCCTTCATTACGTAAAAGAAGAAATTCTTGCTGCATGAAACTTCCGAGAGATTTTAATGCCGATCAATTAATTAAACTATTAACCAAAACCGGATATGACATATCGCGCCAATCCGGAAGTCATATTCGGCTGACCACTATCATGAACGGACAACACCATATTACTGTTCCTAATCACAATCCCATCAAAATCGGGACATTAAATAATATTCTGAAAGACGTTGCAGAACATTTTCAAATCACCAAAGAAGAACTTCTAAAAAGACTATTAAATTAATCTGATTTGGTTCTCCATCTCGTTTGAATTCCCTCCGTTTTTCGGTAAATTTGCAATCAAAATCAGTACAATCTAAATCACTTTTTGATTTTTCAATTATATTTTTTTTATTGGGCTTATGAAATATCCTTTTGCAGAAATTGAAACCAAATGGCGAAGCTATTGGGAAAATAACAAGGTTTATAAAACAGATTTTTCTAAAACCGGTAATAAACTTTACACGCTCGTAATGTTTATTTATCCCAGCGGAGCAAAACTGCACTGCGGACATTGGTACAATTATGGCCCAACCGATAGCTGGGCGCGCTACAAAAAATTAAAAGGTTTCAATGTTTTTGAACCGATGGGTTATGATGCCTTTGGATTACCGGCAGAAAATTTTGCGATCAAAACCGGAATACATCCGCACGACAGCACAATGAAAAATATTGCCGACATTCGTTCGCAGTTGAAAAATATGGGCTGCATGTACGATTGGGATGCCGAACTGATGACATGCGTTCCCGAATATTACAAATGGAATCAATGGCTCTTCATTCAACTTTATAAAAAAGGATTAGCATACCGAAAAAATGCGCCGGTAAATTGGTGTACTTCGTGCAACACTGTTCTGGCAAATGAGCAAGTACTTTCCGATGGCAATTGCGAACGGTGCGGCTCGCAGGTGATTCAGAAAAATCTTACGCAATGGTTTTTCAAAATAACTGAATACGCCGAAGAGCTTTTGCAAGGATTGGAAACAATTCATTGGCCCGAAAAAACAAAATTGATGCAGAGAAACTGGATCGGAAAAAGTGTTGGAGCTGAAATTCATTTTAAAGTTGAAAACAGTGATGAAATTATTTCTGTTTTCACTACTCGTCCCGATACGTTGTTTGGCGTAACCTATGTTGTGCTTGCCCCGGAACATTCTTTAGTTGATAAACTCGTTACTGCCGAAAACAAAAAAGCGGTTGATGATTACCGGGATCAAACAAGAAAATTAACAGAGATTGAAAGAACTTCAACAGTAAAAGAAAAAACCGGCGTTCCCATTGGAGCGTATGCAATTAATCCGGTGAATGGCGAACGCATCCCCATCTGGATTGCCGATTACGCACTGCTCACCTACGGAACGGGCTGTGTTATGGCTGTTCCCGCGCATGATGAAAGAGATTTTGAATTCGCGACAAAGTTTGTCTTGCCGATCCGCAAAGTAATTTTGCAAGACGGAACAAATGAAAGTGATGAATTTAAAGAAGCTTTCACCGAAACCGGAACAATGGTAAACTCAAATCAATTTAACGGTTTGCGTTCGGATGAAGGGAAACAAAAAATTATAGAATATCTCGAAGCAAATGATTTCGGAAAAAGAAAAATAAATTTCCGCTTGCGCGATTGGTTGATCTCCCGCCAAAGATATTGGGGAACACCAATCCCGGTAATTCATTGCGATAACTGCGGTGAAATTTTAGTTGAAGAAAATGATTTGCCGGTTGAATTGCCTTACGATGTTGACTTCAAAAGTCAGGGAGTTTCTCCTCTTGCGAGAAATGACAAATTCATAAATGTAAAATGTCCCAAGTGCGGCGCAGATGCAAAGCGCGAAGCCGACACAATGGATACGTTTGTTGATTCTTCATGGTATTATTTCCGCTATCTCAACCCGAATTTTTCAGAAGGAATTTTTGATAAAGAGTTGACTGACAAATTTGTTCCGGTTGATATGTATGTTGGCGGCGCGGAACACGCGACTATGCATTTGTTGTACGCACGCTTCATTCACAAGTTCATTCGCGATCTTGGATTAACAAATTCCGATGAGCCGTTCCAAACGCTTGTTCATCAAGGAACGATAACAAACTCCGGCGCTAAGATGTCTAAGTCGAAAGGAAATGTTGTAAATCCGGACGACTTCACAAAAAATGTCGGCAACGATGTTTTCCGTTTATATTTAATGTTTATGGGACCGTTTGAACAAGGCGGCGATTGGAGTGACAAAGGAATTGCCGGAACGGAAAGATTTGTCCAGCGTGTGTACGATCTGTTTAACAACCATGCAAATATCGCAAAAGAAATTTCAGCACAAGAAAAATATGATCTGCAAAATTTGAGTGATGCAGAAAAAAGTGTTTACAGAAAGATCAATCAAACCATTGCAAAATATGATGGCGAGTTAAGTCATTTTCGGTTTAATACCGCGATTGCAAGCTTGATGGAATTGATTAACGAATTAAAAACTTTGTCGGCTTGCGGAAAAGAAATTCAAGTTTACACGTTGGAAAGATTGGCAATTCTACTTGCCGCAATTGCTCCCCATTTAGCTGAAGAATGCTGGCAGATAATTGGGAAAGAAAAAACGATTTTTGAAAATCCAATTTGGTTTGATGCCGACAAAGACGCTTTAACAGAAGATATCGCTAACATTGCTGTGCAGATTAGTGGAAAACTTCGCGCAACTATTCAAGTTCCAATGAACAGTGATGAAGCTGTGGTAAAAGCTGTGGCTTTATCAGATGAACGCATTACCAGATGGATTGACGGGAAAACGGTTGTTAAGGAAATTTTTGTGAAGAATAAAATATTTAATGTTGTGGTAAAATAAATCTTTGCGGTAGGAATTTATCGCAAAGACGATAAGACGCTAAGAAATTCAAAGGAGACAAATGTTAGACATAAAACTTATTCGTGAAAACCCGGAACTTGTCCGTCAAGGATTACTCAACAAAAACAGCAAAGATATTGTTGATGAAATTTTGGCGATCGACGAAGAACGCCGTTCGCTAATAGCAAAAACAGACGAATTAAAAGCAAAACGAAATCAAGCTTCTGCACAAATACCACAGATGAAAAAAGCTGGACAAGATACTTCCGCTGTATTTGCAGAAATGAAATTAGTCGGTGATCAAATCGCTCAATTCGATTCGCAGCTTAGAGAGATCGAAGAAAAATCAGAAAATATTCTCCGGCATACGCCAAACTTATCTCACGCATCAGTTCCCGTAGGCAAAACTGCCGAAGATAATGTTGAAACAAAACAGTGGCTGCCAGACGGTTTTACTTTTCAAAATGACTTTGAAATGTTAGACCACATTGAGCTCGGGAAAAAATTAAAAATTTTGGATTTTGAACGGGGAACAAAAATATCCGGTTCGGGGTTTCCATTATACATCGGCAAAGGTGCAACACTAGAACGTGCGCTGATCAATTTTATGCTTGATTATCATTTGCAGCATCACGGTTATACGGAAGTACTGCCGCCGATATTGGTCAATCGCGAATCGATGAAAGGAACGGGACAAATTCCGAAGATGGAAGAAGATATGTACTTTGTTGAGAAAGACGGGTTGTATCCGATTCCTACAGCAGAAGTTCCGATTACCAATATTCACCGCGATGAAATATTAAGCGAAAAAGATTTGCCGATAAAATATGTCGGCTATTCACCTTGCTTCAGACGCGAAGCCGGTAGTTACGGCAAAGATTCAAAAGGATTTTTGCGCGTACATCAGTTTAACAAAGTAGAAATGGTAAAATTTGTAAAACCGGAAACTTCTTACGA
>JALNWB010000167.1 GCA_023231105.1 Ignavibacteriaceae bacterium
ATACTCTTCTTGGGCAATATCTTCCTGCCGAACAAATCGTTCCAACCTTTGAACAATTTGCAGACGCAATTGCCTCCGGAATTTTCAGCGCTTCATTTAAAACGGAAGAATTGCCACTGTTAATTTTAGAAACAGGTCGCGCCTTGGTTGATGACGCGGGATATTTACTTTCGACTGTGCTTGCAAATAAACGATTAGCGGATCAACGCCGCGCAATTATTATTGATGCCGGTGTAAATATTTTGTTCACAAGTTTTTGGTATAAGCATAAAATTACTCCGGCGCAAGAAAGCGGTATGCACTCGGAAGACGTTACGTTGTACGGTCCGCTTTGCATGAACATAGACTGTGTAAGAGAAAGCATCGTTCTTCCACCGTTAAATAAAGGCGATCAGTTGGTAATTGAATATGTTGGCGCTTATGATATGACTCAGTGGATGCAGTTTATTCAAATGCGTCCGAATGTTGTAATGATCATGGAAGATGGAACGGTTGAACTCATCAGAAAATCAGAGAATCTTGACTATTTGTTAGATAGAGAAGTATTGCCTGTGAAACTTAAAAAGTCCACAAAACAAAAGACCAAACACGTATGAAATTATTTTTAGACGGGATATTTTTCTCTTACGCGCAGATTTTCTTTTCAAACAGAAGATGGTTTGGAGCCGCGATCTTAGCGGCTTCTCTTCTCTCTCCAGAAATCGGTTTGATGGGATTATTCGGAGCAGCTTTTTCAAACGGAATTGCCTACGCATTAAAGTTTGATAAAGAAAAAATAAGAAACGGGTTTTACGGATTCAACGGAATTCTTCTTGGCTCCGCTTCAACATACTTTTTTGCACTGAATTTGCAGCTCCTTTTGCTGATCCCTATTTTCATCATCATTACGTTTTTTATAACCGCGGTTTTGGAACATTATTTTGCAACAGCGTTTAATTTACCAGGACTTAGTCTTCCTTTCATTTTATCGCTTTATGTTTTTTTAGTATTTCTTGGCAACTATTCTACGATGAGTGGCAACACTCATTTTCTGATTGATAAAACTTTTTTCTCATCAATGCCGGATGAAGTTTCTCTCTTCTTTAAATCTATTGCTTTGATAATCTTACAGCCAAGCATTTCAGCTGGTATAGTTATATTAATCGCGATATTTTTCTTTTCACGAGTTCATTTTGTGTTTATGCTTATCAGTTTTGCTTCGGCAAGACTATTTCTTTGGTTGCTACTTCCTGAACTCGAAAGTTCTCTCTCAATGATCATCGCATTCAACTCACTTCTAACAGCCATAGCGTTGGGCGGAAGTCTTATAATTCTTTCTAAAAAAAGTATTTATCTAATCCTTCTTTCCTCTATAATGGTGGTTGTTTTTAGCGGATTTTTTCACAGAATCTTTTTAGATTCATCTCTTCCGATTTTAGTATTACCGTTTAACTTAATTGTTCTGACAACCATATATAGCTTAAAATTCAGACAAGAACAATCCGATTTAGTGCTGCTGTATTTTGCTCCCGGATCGCCTGAAGAAAATTTTTATTATCACCAGACGAAACGAAAACGTTTTGAAAACTTTAAAGGTGTTTTTGCGGAACTTCCCTTTTTTGGCGAGTGGTTTATTCCGCAGGGATTTGACGGCGAAATAACTCACAAAGATGAATGGAAATATGCTTGGGACTTTGTGGTTACAGATAAAAAGGATTCTCAATTTTCCGGCGAAGGTTTAGAAACAAGCGATTACTTTTGTTTCAACCTTCCAATCATCGCGCCGCTCGATGGTGAAGTAGTAAAAGTTATTGATACTGTTGAAAACAATTTGATCAGTGAAGTCAATCTTGATCAAAATTGGGGAAACACAATTGTGCTTGCACACGAGTATGGATTATTTTCTGCTTTGTCGCATTTAGAACTTAACTCAGCTAAAGTGAAAGTCGGTGATTCAATCAAAAAAGGAGAACTGCTTGCAACGTGCGGTAATAGCGGTCGATCTCCGTATCCACATCTTCATTTTCAATTTCAGTTGAGTGATAAAATCGGAGATAAAACTTATAAGTTTCCCATCTCCAGTTTTATTGCCAATTCACCTTCCGGTTATGTATTAAAGACTTTCGACTATCCGGATGAAGATGAAAGTGTTCATAATGTTGAAATTGATGAGACCGTAAAGAACAGTTTTACTTTTACCCTTGGCGATATCGTCAAATGGAAATGTTCACTAGGCAAGAAGGATTTTTATGAAGTGTGGGAAGTAAAAGCTGATATCTATAATAATTTATTTATTCATTCTTCTACCGGAGATTCCGCCTTTCTCTATCAAACGGAAAAGGTTTTTTACATAACTAATTATACCGGAACAAAAAAGTCGGCTCTATACTATTTTTATTTATCTGCTTATCAAGTCCCGCTTTGCTTTAAAGATAATTTATTTTGGTCAGATGAATTCGCAGTTCCTTCGGTTTATGGATTACCGCTGCGAATGGCGTCGGAGCTAATTTTAAGTTTTAGGAATTATCTCTCCGCTCCCGGTAGTTTTACTTTTCACACGGATGAAGAAAACGATCATATTAAACAAATACTTTCCGATATTTCTTTAAGAGGGAAAGGACCATTTTCGTTTTACAAGAAAGATTTATCCGGTATTATTTCTATTTCAGATAAAAAAAGATTTGAACAAATAGTTTATTCAATCAACAATAAAAAAGTTTTTTCAGCTACATTAGATTCATAAGGAGAACCAATGAAATCACCTAAAATATTCGCCACACTTTTAATCTTTATAACTTTTTCCGGTTTGGCGTTTGTAACGTTATCAAAAAAATCGGATGATATAATTTCTTCTACAAATCGTTCTATTAAATTTGAAGAGAAAAACGATTACAACAATGCCATTTCAGAACTACAGAAAATTTATGATGCTAATTCCGGTAATTACATTTTGAACACACGACTTGGCTGGCTTTATTATAATAAAAAAGACTATCAGAAATCCAAAACTTATTACACAAAAGCACTCGCAATCAATAAAAACAGTATTGAAGCAATGCTTGGTTTAACACTTCCGCTATCAGCTTTGAATGATTGGGAAGCTGTTAAACAAACATATACTTCAATCCTTAAACTCGATGCGAATCATTACACGGCAAACTTACGGCTTGGACAAATATTCTTGAATAGCGGAGATTACCAGCAAGCAAAAAAATATTTGGAGAAAGCTTTCGTTCAATATCCTTCGGAGTATGAGCCAAATTTATCACTTGGTTGGACGCACTACTATTTAGGTGATAAACAAAAAGCGAAAGAACTTTTTACTTCCGCTTTGATGGTGGCGCAAAACGACTCACTCGCTTCTCAAGGATATGAGTTGGTTAAATGAAAAACGCTGTAATTATTTTTTTGTTTTTATCTTCAGCTTTGTGGGCTGATTCAACATTGGTCAGTCCTTCATTTTATTTTACTTACGGGAATTATTCCAGCAAAGACTTATCGAAGTCATATGCATTTTATAACACTTCCGGGATAACAAAAAATTATTTCTTAACCGTTAATTACGACAACCTTCTGATCTCAGGAAAAGATTGGAATTACTTGCAACAGACATTCCTGGCGAGCAATTATTTGAATTTTTTTCCGTTCGGAGTAAAACTTACGTACGCTCATTTAAAAGGAGACTATTCTTATACTCCTTATCCATATACTTACAGCGATTATACTAATCTTTATAATCTCGATCTTTTCTATTACAAGAACCTCTATTACTTAGGTTTTTCTTTCACATATCTTCACGCAAAAGGTAATCTCAATATAAACGGATTAACCCAGCAAAATTCTTCGCAGCTAACACTGCGCTTTGAAAAAATAATTTCAAATGATCTTTTTCTTTCGATCAAGCCCAGTTATTCGCAAATATCCGACGGCAGAAAATTGTATTCACTCTCCGGGAAATTTCATTATCTGCTTAGCTCGCAATTACTCTTAAAAGCCGGTGGGATGATCGGGAAAAGAGCTTATTATTTTGATTCGGACTTACTTACAATTTATAACCAGGATTATACTCAAACTTCATTATATTTCGGACAGCTTGAATATTCTGTCTCCTCTTCGATAAAACTTATTTCTTCGTACCAACGCACAAAGTTTCAAAATTATTCCATTAATTATTTTATCCTCGGTATAAAATCCAATTTCTTTTTCTAAATTTTCATCAATTATTTCTGTGATTTTCTAATTTCAAGATGGAATAAAGATGAGTAGCAAGAGCTTAACAGATTGGACCCGGATATGTCTTCTCTAAAAGTATTGATCACCGGCGGCAGTGGATTGCTAGGACAATTCCTTAACAAAGAATTGGCAAACCATTTCAACATTTTAACAACGTACCATCAGCACATCGGGAATTGCGATAAATTTAATTCCGCTAAAATTGATTTAACTAACTTCAATTTGCTAACACAATTATTTGAATCGTTTAATCCAAGCGTTGTCGTTCATGCAGCCGCAATTTCAAATCCAAATGCCGCAATGCTTTTTCCGCAAAAAGATGTTTATTCGATCAATGTAAAAGCTACTGAACATCTGGCAAAGTTGTGTGAAAAGCATTCCGCGAAACTTATTTATCTTTCAACCGATTTGGTTTACGCCGGATACCGCGCTTCCTTGTTGAAAGAAGACGCTAAATTAATTCCGGTTTCTCTTTATGCGGAAACAAAATTACTCGGTGAAATAAAAATTAAAAACATTTTTGATAACTATATTAATTTGAGAACTGCTTTGCTTTATGGATTAAGTTCCACTCACGCAACAAATCATTTTCAAGAAATGTACGAAAAACTAAAAAGCGGAACATCTGTTTCGCTGTTTATTGATCAATACAGAACGCCGCTTGCTCTGCATGATGCAGCAAGAATTATCCGGGAAGTAATTCAAAAAGATTTGAAAACTGAAACTCTCAACTTTGGTGGATTAGAACGTGTTTCCCGTTTTGAACTTGGAGATATTTTATGTCGATTGGCAAACCTTGATAAAAATCTTCTGAATAAAATTTCTTTAAACGATTTGCCGAACTATCCTGCCGTTGCCGATGTTTCTATGAATACGGACAAACTTCAATCGTACGGAATAAAACAACAGACGATTGAAGAAGCTATAGTACATATTATGAAGTACGGTTCGCATAAATAAAATATCAATAAATTTTAATGGTCTCAATATTTTAAAGTATGGATGAATGTTTGCATGGTTGTATGAATCAAGTTTTAATACAATATATAAATGTTCATTTTTTCCATTCAATCATTCACCCATTCATTCATGCAAAAGTTTATTTTAGGATGAATAATGGTCACAAAAGGAAACACAAACATGACAACTCATCTACTCGGAGCCCATACATCAACACAAGGCGGAGTTTCGGCGGCAATCACCTTAGCTGAAAAACTCAATTTTACTGCTATCCAGATTTTCACAAAGAATAATAATCAGTGGAAAGGAAAAGTCTTAACGCAGAGCGAAGCAGATGAATTCAAAAGAAAACTTGCCGCCTCTGCCATAAAAGTAGTCGTCTCGCACGATTCATATTTAATAAACCTCTGCTCGTCAAAACCGGAGTTGCTGGAAAAATCGCGCGAAGCCTTTATTGATGAACTTGAACGATGCGAGATGCTGGGAATTCCTTATCTCAATTTTCATCCCGGTGCGCACGGGGGAATGGGGGAAGACGAAGGAATAAAATTGATTGCCGAATCTTTAAATCTCGCTCATCAAAAAACCAAAAACTACAAAGTTAAAAGTATGCTTGAGGCAACAGCCGGACAGGGTACTGCAATTGGCTATACGTTTGAACATCTAAAAAAAATTATTGGTCTGGTTGATGAGAAAGAGAGAATGTGTGTCTGCATAGACACTGCCCACATCTTTGCCGCCGGTTACGACATTAAAAACAAAAAAAATTACAACAAAGCGATAAAAGATTTTGATGAAATAATCGGGTTGGATTTACTAAAATGTTTCCACATGAACGATAGCAAGAAACCTCTCGCAAGTAGAGTCGATCGGCACGAACATATCGGCAAAGGGTTTATCGGATTGGAAGGTTTTACAAATATTATGAACGACAAACGCCTGCTTCACATTCCCAAAATCCTCGAAACCCCAAAAGGTAAAGAGCAGCTTGAAGATTTGGAGAATATCAAAACGCTACAATTGTTGTGTAAATAAATGTGCGGAATGCTCACGAGCATTCCCTCCGAAATAAAAAAAATTTTCCATGTGTAGGGAACGCTCGAGACCGTTCCGTTTTAAATACCACATCACTTTTCTAAAGCGAAAAACATTTTTAGCTCCGCAGCAGCTTTCTGTTTATAGCATTTTAGAGAGAGCAATTATTTATTACAAACCTCCACAGTTTTAAAAACTGCGGAGGTTTAAATTGCAGAAGGGATCAAGCTTATTTTATCAACGCCATTTTTTTAACGCTTTGATAATTTTGTTTTCCATCAAGCGAAGTTGTATATAAAATATAAAAGTAAATTCCCGATGATAATTTTCCAGCTTCGAAACGAACTTCTTGGTAGCCGGAAGAAACCGTTTCATTTACTAATTCTTTTACAACTTCACCAATAAAATTATACACAATAAGTTTTACGTTACTCTCAAATGGCAACGTATATCTTATGACAGTTGAAGGATTAAAGGGATTAGGATAATTCTGTTCCAACGAAAACTTTGTTGGCATTCCTAAATCAATTTCTACTTCTTTGCTGTATTCATATTTCCCGTCAAAATCAATTTGTTTTAGTCTATACTTAAACTCGCTACCGCCTAGAGGTTTATCTGTAAATGAATATTCATTTGGTGAGTTACTGTTTCCGTGTCCCTGAACAAAACCAACTTTCTCCCAATTTCTAATTCCTAATTCCTCATTCCTAATTCTCTCAACTTCAAAGCCGTAATTCTTTACTTCCGTTGCCGTTGTCCAATTCAATTCCACTTCATTGCTTTTAGAGTTTGCAGCAAAAGAGTAAAGCTCAACGGGAAGAGCATTCGAATTATCGCTTACTGTGAATGTTGAAAATGAAGACACACTGACACTGATGGCTCGCGAGCTTGCATTTTGATCGCTCCCGCTAATATCCGAATATGTAGTCCCTCCATCGTCGCTTTTCCAAACCCGCATGTTCGACAGCGTACTTCCGTTGTCGTCATCTGATACCCACGACAACGTAAGCGTCTTTGCTGATGATGGAGTTGTGATGGTAGTAATAACCCACTTGCGGTTTATACCAGTCTTGCCCCCTATCGTAACGGCTCCCGCAGAGCCTGAGACTCTCGTTACGGTGACATCGCCAACATCGGCGCCTGCATTGAGGGAAACACCTATGCCACCTAAGTCAGAAGACCCGGTTCCTACGGTTGCCGTCTTGTACAAGTTTCCGACAACGTAGTGACCTGAGGCTTCTCCGGAGATTGTTGCGGTTGAGCCAAGGGTCAGGGTATAGGAACCTGTCGTGACGTTTCCGCTTGTTAGTGTCAGCGTGCCGCTAACTGTTACGCCACCACCAAGCGAAACACCTGCTGAATTACTTGTATTAAGATTATTATAAGTACCTGCCACCACTGTTTGACCCGAAGAAGCATCATATTGAACTGTCCCTCCCCACGTTTCGCCTGTCGAAATCGGAAGACTAGTTGTATTTTGCGTCCTTATGGTTCCTGAATTAGATGCAGCGGTCACGCTTAACAAGTTTGTCCCCATGTTCAGGACTCCACCGGCAGTCGTAGTCAACGTACCATTCACTGTCAGATTACCACCTGCTGTATTGGTACCGCTGGTGTTGTCTAACTGCAAATTGTTGTATGTCAGACTTCTGATAGTCTGCCCGCCGGTTGTGGAGGTATATTCTACTTTACTTCCCGTTCCTGTAATCAATGTTCCGAATGAAATACTGCTTCCAGCAACCTGAAGTACATGCGCAGCATTTGACCCTGTGCTCATGTCTATCGTTTCACCGTTTGATAACGTACTGGTACCTGTTCCTGTAAGAGCTAATGTTTGAGCAGTTGTACTAAAAGCCAATGTGGTGTAGCCTGTTATAGTAAGGGTACCGCTTACCGTGGTAGTAGCACCCGTCGCAAGTGTCTTTGTTAATGGACCATTACTGAAGCCGCCGGATATATAAAGGTTAGTGTATGTTTTATTAGCAATGGTTTG
>JALNWB010000168.1 GCA_023231105.1 Ignavibacteriaceae bacterium
AAACTATCAAGGATGTCTCTAAGCTCCTTCTTTGTAAATCCTCTTCTTACAGAAAGCGGCGCATCATTTTTTACCATTGTGCTTTTGGAGAAGAAATACGTTAACAGTTTAATCCCTGCAAGCGCTAGAATTGAGCGGCGCAGATCATTTATAATTAAACCGGTGCAGGATAAGAGAATTAGATTGTTCAAAATATTTTTTATTTCTTCTTCCTTAAAATGATGAAGGAATAATGAAGTATGAACATAATCGAAGTGACCATATTTGAATGGAAGTGAATGTACATCGCCACAGACAACCGCTACTTCATCAGAATTTATTCTTATAAATTCGCATGCACGTTTGTTTAGATCCAACGCGGTGATTTTTATTTTTTTATTTTTCCTTTGCAAAGCAATCACAACATCCGAAGCGCCGGAACCAACATCTAAAACATTTAAGTGAGACGATAGATGATTTTGTCCGACCAATCTTTTTAACCCCGCTGCGGAAGTAGTGATGCCCCCAAGAAATTTATTAATCAATTTTAATTCGTTAAGCGCCTCGTCAATTCTTTCATCTTCAATAAAAAAATCATCCATAATTTCCGGCGCGTAACTTCTTTGCAAAAACATTATGCTCCTTTGAAGAGTGCCACTTCCATCGTAAGACCAGGACCGAATGCAACCGCGCAGCAATATTCATCTTTGTGCACACTGCCTGCATCGATCAATTCTTTTAACACAAAGAGGATTGTAGCGGATGACATGTTTCCGTGATTCTTTAAAACATTTCTCGATGGTTCCATTTTATCTTGACTTAAATTCAATCCCGTTTGAAGTGCATCGAGGATCGCTCTACCTCCCGGATGCAGCGCCCAATGGTTTATTTTTTCAGGTGATAATCCATGTGAATGTAAAATTTGTTTTAATGCGGGGATCGCATTTTCTAAAATAATTTTTGGTAAATCCGATGAAAGCATCATCTCAAACCCAAAGTCACCGATCTTCCACCCCATAAACTCAGCAGTATTTTCCAACATGATTGAATCGACGGAAAGTAAGTTCATTTTATTTTTTTCTTTAAGGCGGGTCGAGTTGGAAAATAAAGCTGCGGCGGCGCCGTCGGCAAAGATCATGTTTGCTAAAATATTATCACGCGTTGCTTCAGTTTGAAGATGAAGACTGCACAACTCCACCGAAACTAAAAGCGCGTTAACTTCTTTCTCATCTGAAGACTTTAGCGTTTCTAATACGTTATTAAATCCGATAAGCGATGCGGCGCATCCCATAAAACCGACGTTGGTTCTTCTTGCTGAAAGCGGAATATCAAACTCTGTCATTAAAAAATGATCTAATCCGGGGGCAAAAAATCCCGTGCAGGAAATTGTGATTAACCTGTTTATTTGGGAAGGATCGACTTTACTTTCATCTAATAATTTTCTTACTGCAGTTTTTGTTAATTCCTTTGACCATTTTTCATATTCGAGCATCCGTCTTTGTGTGCCGGGTTTAATATATTCGCCGTTAGTCGAATAAAATTTTTCTGTACTTTCCTCATCGCCGTCGGGAACCACAAAATATCTAAAATCAATTCCGGAGTGAGCCGACGCGGCATCGATCATTCTTGCGACCGCGGGACGGACAGCCATTCTCTTTTTTAGTTCTTCCGTAGCTATAGATTGAGATACTTTGTAGGGAGGATTTGCAGTTGCAATATTGATTAACATATTATTATTCTCTTTTGATTGAACAACAAGAAATATTGGGAATAAGTTCAAGTACTCCATCTGATAAACTGGAGGGCGAAACTCTGTTTCGCCCGGCCCTCTGTAAGTCGAAATTCTGTTTCGACAATTGCAGCACCGTCCTCTGTTTTGCCGTATGGTCGAAACTGAGTTTCGACCTACATTCCTTCTGCAATTTTTATTGAACGTCACAAACAATCATATTATTAATCTTTCGTAGAGACATGCCATGGCATGTCTCTACACAACACCTTCTACAATCTTTATTTCTTCTTCTGTTAAGCCGTAAAGCTCATAGACAAGTGTGTCTAATAATCAGTTTGTCAATTATCTTCATTTATCTTCTATCAAAATTTCTTTAAGAGATTTGATAAGCGGTGGAAGATTGTTTTTTGTTGTGTTCCAGACAAGATTTATATTAACATCAAAGTAACCGTGTATTAACCTATTCCGCATACCTACAATGTCCTTCCAGGGAATTTCAGAATACTTCAATTTTGTTTCTTCAGAAATCTTTGATGCAGCTTCTCCTATAATTTCAATGTCTTTTATAACCGATAGAATAAGAATTCTGCTTTGCGAAAATATTTTTTTATCAATACCATCAACAAAAGATAACGCTTCTGCAGCGGCATCAATCATATGCCGGATTCTTATACGGTCTTCATTCCCCATATTTCACTACTGCTTCTTTTACAACTGTGTCTCTAAAATAGCTGCTCAATTCTTCGGCAGTGCGCAGGTCAACTTTTTTCCCTATCATTTCGGATAGTTCGCGTTCCATCCTGGCTATATCAAGCAAACCGTATTCGGTGTCATCTTCAAACTTCACAAGTAAATCTACATCACTCTCTTCGTTATACGTGTTCCTTAAATATGAACCGAACAAAGAAAGCTTTTTTATTCCGTTTGCTTTGCAGAATTCTTCTAATAATTTATTTTCAATTAAAATATCAATATTCTTCAATGTATGTGTCCGTTATCTGTTCGACTTGAAATGATTTATTTTTATCTCGCATGGTTTCATCTTTAACTTTTATTTTTGTTGCAAAAATAGCAAACCCCGATCACTTTTTACAATTCAAAAATCTGGCAGTCGTAGGGCGAATCTCCGATTCGCCAAATTACCCTGCTCTGTTTCACCATCCGACGAAACGGTGTAGAGACATGCCATGGTATGTCTCTACATAACACCTTCTACAATTTTTATTTCTTCCTCTGTTGAGCCGTATAGCTCATAGACAAGCGCATCTATTTGTCTGTCTATGTCTTTACATTTCTTTTCCACTACTCTTTCTCGGTTTGCTAATTACAACTATAAACCATGCAGAACAACTATTAATCCTTTAAACAACGAATTCCATACCCGTAAACCTGAATACTTGTTCCATCGGAAATATCATTGACATCATCGTACATAAACATGCTCTTCGAGTAAACATCAGTCTGTATAGTAGAACTCCAAAGGTAATAGCCATGACCCTGAAAATAACCATTATACATGCGGAAACCTGAGAGTAACGCCGAGAAACCACTTGTATTTGTCCCCGCACCGTTGCCGGTTCCCTGTCCTACAGCTTTTAAGGCATTCCCGGATTGACCAACTGCTGTTGCTAAAATTGCAAACTCGCTTGATGTGGGTATATGCCAACCTTCGGGACAAATACCTTGTGTACCTGATGTTGAACTATATTTCATAGCTTCACTCCATTGATACAAACCGCCATAGGTATCGCAGTTTAAGGCATTATTATTCCAACAATATTTCTCAAGTATTCCATTATCACTCATGTTTACGGGACTTTGGATCATCGTCCCCACATTTAGATTTTCTTTTAACCAACATTGGTTCCCGATAATAACAGTGTGATATGTTTTGTTTTCGTACAAAATAGTTTCTATCCCGCCACAGACTCCTTGTGTTGTGAATGACCATCTCTCACTCCAATTAGAAATTCCAACATTATTTGAAGCTCGTACCTTCCAATAATATTTTGTAAGTGCTTTTAATCCATATGCTATCCAGTTTGTCACTTGACCGACACTTTGACTAAAAACAAGGTTTGAAAAAGAACTGTCTATAGCCAATTGAAGATAATAATATTTTGTTCCGGTACTTTCATTCCATGTAAGTTTTGGTGAAAATAATTGATTTATTGCTCCATCACTAGGAGATAAAAGAATCGGAGGAAGTGGGGTAGTGCCTGTTATGAAATACCGCGTCTCCGACCAACCCATTGAACCAAACTCATTTGTGGCATTAACGCGCCAATAATATTTCGTTAGTTCATCTAAACCGTGTAGTTGCATTGAAGTTTCCATCAATGAATCCTCATTAAAAACAAAACTTGTGAATGAACTATTTGTAGATACTTCTACTGAATAGTTTTTCGCATTACTCACTATATTCCAATATAAAGTAGGGTCGGAACTTTCGTCTACTTCTCCTCTGCCCGGGTGAGTTAAACTTGGAATAAACGCAGGCGATTTATATGTTGATGTAAAACTCCACACCTTAGACCAGTCGGATGTACCGGCACTATTTGTTGCGCTAACTCTCCAATAATAAACTGTGGAATAATCTAATTGTGAAATTTGTTGTGTTGTTGTGGTGATATCTTTTTTATTATAAATTAAAGTGGTGAATGAACTACTTGAAGAGACTTGCAGTGTATAACTTTTTGCTCCGATGCTTTCATTCCATTTCAAAGTAACCTGAATATCAATGTTGAATGAAGTGTCTGTTGGCGCATCCAACGTGGGAGGAGAAGGAATTGTATCCACGACCACGGAATTAATGCTTTCTTCTTTGCACGATGTAAATGCAAGAAGTGAAATGAGAATAAAATAAACTACCTTATTCATATACCACCTTTATTTTGTTATTCTATCGCAATTTTTATTGAACGTAACAAACAATCATATTATTAATCTTCCGTAGAGACATGCCATGGCATGTCTCTACGCAACACCTTCTACAATTTTTATTTCTTTTCCGTAAAACGTTTAACAGGCCGCCCCGATGGAGCTACATTATTATTAATGTTTTTTCTCTACCAACAGTACGCCCCGATGGGGCTTAATTCTTTTCATTCTTTCTGCTCCGTTGGTACTTTCTCTTTACAGCATTTTAGAAAAACCAATTTGTAGCTCCGTAGGAGCTTTCTGTTTGTAGCATGGATAACAAAGAAAATATTTTAGCTCCGTAGGAGCGGGCTGTTGCGTTATCCTTCTACAATCTTTATCTCTTCTTCCGTTAAGCCGTAAAGCTCATAGACAAGCGCGTCTATTTGTCTGTCTAAGCCTTTACATTTCTTTTCTAAGTATTCTTTTTCGTTGTCGGTCTTGGCGGTTGCTAATTGTTTTTTATGATTTAACATTTGATTTGACATATCTACAATTTTATCAGACTTTAATAATAAAACTTCCTTTGGTGCTAAAGGTAAGTTGTATAAATCATTTGTAAGAATATGATTGTTGGAGCTACTAAGTTTAAATCGCCAGTTCATAAGTTTTGAATTAAATAACGCCAATAATAATTCTAAGCTAAATATTCCCTTTACTATTACATAACCACAAGTATTTCCAAGATAACAAGAGTCTTGTAAAAGAGTAAAATTCAATCTTATTTCTTTCTGAATATTTACAACTTGCTGATAAACAAGCCTCTTCAATTTAGCATCTTGCAATTTTGGCGAGTCGGAAATCTTAATAACTTCAGAAGAATCAATCCAACTCTCTTTTATTGTATTATTGAGTAATTGGTAACGTTGAACAACATCTCCACGGATCAATTTTACGTCACAGACGTTATTTTTAATTTTTCGTAAAGCTGCTTTAAATTTGGTTAAATGTATTTCTCCTTCAGCTATTTTGATAAATTCAGCGAAATCCAATAGTCTATTAAAGCTAAGCAGTTTAATCAGTAAATTAAATTCCTTCTCATTTTTAACTAATGGAATTTTAAAGTCAATTTTACTTAATAAGGCTTTATCTAATATTATATTTCTACTTAAACTGATGGATTCTTTGGTTAAACCCGTTCTTAAACAAATATTGGAAAAATTATTTGTAAAAATATATATACTAACGTCCTGAGTAACTTCCTTAAATACTCTGGAGCTTTCTGGGAATTGATTAATTTCTATCCCTAAGAATATAGTAAATAAATGCTCTCGAAGTTTTTGATTTGATTTGTCATTGAGAAGGCTAGTTGGCATGATATAACTGAAATAACCGGTATTTTTAGTTAAAAGCGAAGCTCGTTCTGTAAATAATTTATAAAGATTAATTTCACCTCCTGAATGAGAAAACTTTCGCTTGAAATAGTTATTTAAATAAATTATTTCATCAACATTTTCTTTTTTCTCTTTCCCTAAAGTTATTTCATACGGCGGATTCCCCACCACTGCATCAAAGCCGCCTTCCTTCATTATTTTAGGAAACGCATCCTCAAAGTTCATCGGCTTTAGTTTTTTCTCTTCTTCCCAATTAAATAATGTGCCGCTGCTTATATCCGTCCCAATCAACGAGTTTCCACAAATAATATTATCGCTTAAACTTGGAAGTATCTGTTCCTTAAACATTACCCATGTTTCTTCGGCGGTTGCGTTGCTTTCATCTTCAAGTAGTTTAAGATATAAAGAAAGCTGTGTTACCTCAACAGCCTGCGCGTCAATATCAACACCGTAAATATTGTTTGTAAGTATTTTCTGTTTCTGTTTAAGAGAGAGAACCCATTTGCCGTTTACCTCGTAACAGCCCGCGCTCTTTGCTTCCTTTGGGTTGTTCTGGTAAAATCTTTTATGATATTCCAAAAGTTTATCAAACACGGTAATTAAAAAACTTCCGCTTCCGCACGAGATATCTGCAAATCTAAGTTTCGCAATTTCCTTTGGAGTCTTCCCATCAATAAGTTTACCGATAGTATTTTCAACAACGTAATTAACAATGTATTGCGGCGTGTAATAAACGCCTCCGGCTTTTCTTACTTCCGGCTTCTCATCAATTCTTACGCGCTTATCTGTTGCAACTACAACTTTACCGAGAAATCTTTCGTAAATAGAACCAAGAATATGGATGGGGATAAGATCGAAATTGTAGGGCGAGTTAACATGAGATAGTTCTTTACAGACAGGCGCAAAATCGCTGTCATTCGGTTCAACAAAATTCTTTTCGTCAATAAAAGTTTTCTTAAAAACAATCCCGTTGTATTTAGCGTCAAGTTTGCGGGAGGCATAAATAAAATCTCTCCAAGCGGTTTTTGAGCCGCCAAACTCACTTATGTAATGTTCCGGTTCTATCTGTTTATCTTCTAAAAATCTGATGAACACCAAACGGTCAATCGTTCGTTGAGTCATTTCGGTTAGTTCATCGCTTCCCAAATGGGGATTGTTTTTCTTGAATGCTTTTGCAAGTACGGTTCTTATTTCGTCCAATTCTTCCAAAAAGACTTCGTCAATGCTCTCGTAACCCCTCTTTTTCTGCACACCTTTACCGCGTAGTTTTGGCAGTTGCTCAACATATTTTTCTATGGAATTATTTGCAACTGCTTCGCGAGAAAAAAGCCAATAGACTTTTGCGAACTTTTCTTTATCTAAATAATCTTTGTAATGGAAATATTCTCTTTTGGTATCGAGGATAGTGTCTATCTCCGGTTTAGTGCGGCAATCTAAAATGTGGAATTCTTCAAAGTCGGTAAGTATTGCTAAAGGAGTTCCGGCGCTCCATCCGTAACGGCATGTCTGGAAATAATCAACTTGATTAGATAGATTCCTTGCAGGCTTCTTCGCTTCAACATAAAACTTAACGTCATCTTTTCTATAATTCGGAGCTAAGAAAAAAGCATAGTCAGCGCGTTTCTGCTGCATTCCCTCAACCTTCACCGGCTTTTCTATACTTACTTCCTGTTCGTAAGGATTAAGCTGTTCGTTATGGTTTACATCCCATCCAAGCGCGGTAAAGAACTTATCAATAAAATCGGTTCGTACTCTTGCTTCGGAGTATTCCGCAGCGAGATACATTTTTTCATTAGCGCTAAAATGTTCTACAAGAATCTTTACCTGTTCGTATGCTGAATCAAAACCGGTCATTTTCAATTCCCAATTATTGTTTTATCTCTAAACAAATTTAATAATATTGTAGAGACATGCCATGGCATGTCTCTACAATTTATCCCGGTCGAATCGAAGATTCGACCTACAGTAATAAAAGACAGCGGTACCCTTATGGTTCCTGTTCCGGGTACCGCCGCTCTTTATCGCTACCGGGAGGTGCGGTCGGTGCGATGATTAATTAGATAGCCAGACTTATAGCTTTTATTAAAACATCCAATGCGGCATTAACTGCTTTTTGAGCAAGTGCAAGCGTCATAATTTCAATCGTAAGCATCTGGGTTTCAAGCACATCTTTTTCTCTCTCCAATTCATGCAAGAATTCTTCATCGGTGAAATTGCCGGCTAATCTTTC
>JALNWB010000169.1 GCA_023231105.1 Ignavibacteriaceae bacterium
ACGTATTACACCGATTGAAGATAGATTTTATATAACGTATACCGGTTATTCGAAATATCAACCCGTGGTAATATTAGCTGAAACAACAAATTTTGCAGACTATAAAATTCACGGTCCAATTTCAGAACCTTCGAATAAAGATTGCGCACTCTTTCCTGAAAAAATTAACGGCTCTTATTGGAAAGTAGATCGCCCAACTGCTGAAACCAGAAGAGACATATGGATAAGTCGCAGTCCGGATTTAATCCACTGGGGCGGTTATAAAGTACTGCTTGAACCTGAACTTGGGACCTGGGAAACCGATAAGATTGGCTCATCGAGTAATCCAATCAAAACTTCGGAAGGATGGTTGATGCTGTATCACGGAGTAAGATCATTTGGTATGGGGGCTATATATAAACTTGGTGTCGTTCTGCTTGATCTTGAAAAACCCTGGATTGTAAAAGGGAAATGCATGGGACCAATTCTTTCTCCTGAAAAAGATTATGAACGTATCGGTGATGTTAACAATGTTATTTTCTCCAATGGTTGGATAATAGAAGAGACCGGCGATGTAAAGATTTATTATTCAGGCGCTGATACAAATATCTGCTTAGCCGAAACAACTATCAATTATCTTTTATCGTTGTGTAAATAGTTACAAGCAAGAATGAAAACTAATCTCTCATTTGTAAAATGGATTTTGATTACAACGCTCATTGTCGTTTGTAGTGAATTATCGATAGGTCAAACAAAATTCACTGTAAACAAATCACACCTTGATTATCTCTACAAAGAAATTGAAGTGAATGGTAGACAGATGGCTGTTATTCATATTTATAGTAATGCTCCTGACTACAAATATGTTGATGATATTGATGAAGGGTATGCATGTGTAGATGATGCGGCGCGCGCGGCAGTTTTTTATTTAGAATATTTTAAAGCATATAACGATAGTTCGAGTCTTATTCACTACAATAATCTAGTAGAGTTCCTTGTCTATATGCAGGCGGAGAATGGCTTCTTCTACAATTTTATTTGGAAAGACAACTCGATAAATAAGACTTTTAAAACAAGTGTAGCCGAACCAAATTGGTGGTCTTGGAGAGCGCTTTGGGCGGTAATGGAAAATTATAAGAATTTTAAGAATTCAAATGATGATAGGTCGATTAGAGCAAAACAAAGTATAGATAAAGGTATTGCCGCAATCAAACGAATCATTCCCAAGATTAAGGGGAAAATTATTATTGACGGAATAAAGCTGCCGAACTGGTTACCCGGTAAAACTGCCGCTGATCAATCAGCAATTTTGATACTATTACTTTCTGACTACTACGAGAATACCGGTGATAAAGAAATTCATGATTACATCAATTCCTTAGTGCAAGGCAT
The DNA here is from genome assembly GCA_023231105.1 of Ignavibacteriaceae bacterium. Taxonomy (GTDB): domain Bacteria; phylum Bacteroidota; class Ignavibacteria; order Ignavibacteriales; family Ignavibacteriaceae; genus UBA1563. Next base: position 1,372 of record JALNWB010000169.1, read on the forward strand.
GATGATGATGCAGATAAAAGATAAAGATTCAGAATTTAACGGAGCTTTTCTTAGCTGGGAAAACACCTGGCACGGTTGGGGCAATTCCCAATCTTATGCATTACTCAAAGCGTATCAAATCCTAAATGATGAAAAAATTAAAACAAGCGCTCTTTCTGAACTGAATAATTTTTATAAGCTACTAATCAGTAGAAATTTTTTAAGCTACTTCAAAGTACGGAAACATCATCACAAAATAGAAACCGTGGAATCAAGCCGGTATTCACAAATAGCATATAACATAAGACCAATGGTTTTTGCGCTTTTGGAAGCATATAAAATTACATCGGATTCAGCGTATGCAATAAAGGCAGGCAGAATGGCGCAATGGTTTGTTGGAAGAAATCCGGCTTGTGAAGTCATGTATAATCCTCATACCGGAATTTTTTATGATGGAATTGAAAATGAAAATTTAATTAATAAAAATTCCGGCGCAGAATCCACCATTGAAGGTTTATTGTCTTTGCTAAGAATTTTGCAAAACCCAATTGCATTAAAGGAATTTGAAAACATTAAATGATCTTCAATGTTAAAAAGTGATGATTAAAATTCATGTTGTCCGACTATTGAAAAGATATTTTAGAATTAGGAAATGAGACAAAGGTTACAAAAGTGTTTGCAAAGCATGAGTTAAATAAAAACTGGACATTCTCTTTAGCGGAATCTTCTCATTCTTTCGTAAGTATTACAAACAAAAAATTAAAATCGGGAAAACAATTCGCTGCTGCTGTTCCCGGTACAATTCATACAGATCTGCTCAACAACAAACTTATCGATGATCCGTTCTATTCGGATAATGAACTAAAAATGGATTGGATTACCGAATGTGATTGGATCTATCAAACCAAATTTGATTTTAGTAGTGATACAAAAAATAATGTGATTCTAGTTTTTGAAGGTATAGATACTATTAGTGAAATATATTTAAACAATCGAAAACTGGATAGTACGAATAACATGTTTTTAACGTATTCATATAACGTTAAGAATATTTTGAAGTCAACGGATAATACGCTAAAGGTCGTACTAAAATCGCCAGTTCAATATGCTCTTCAGCAAGAAAAAAAGTATGGTAAGCTTCCCGTTGCCCTAAATTCAAGCCGAGTTTATATAAGGAAAGCGCAATATTCGTTCGGCTGGGATTGGGGACCATCTTTCCCAACATCAGGAATTTGGCGTAAAGTTTATTTGCAAGAACAACCGGATGTGAAAATTGATAGTTTGGTTTTTAACACAAAAAAAATCAGTAAAAATTTTGCTGAAGTTGAAGTTGTCGTTAGAGTTGACTCTTTCCCTTCAAAAAATATTTCGCTCCTTGTATCTCTGTCAGATGGAAATAGTATTTATGAAAAGAAAGTTCCGGTTCAGCATACAAATGAATGTAGGATAACTTTTAAAATTAAAGATTCAAAATTGTGGTGGCCTAATGGTGAGGGTGATCAGCATTTGTATTTGTTACAAGCTAAAATTGTTGATGACAATAATGCTATTCTTGATGTAGCACAAAAAAAAGTCGGAATCAGAACGATTGAATTAATCTTAAAAGATAAAGAAGAATCAACTTTTATATTTCGAATAAATAATAGAGATATTTATTGCAAAGGGGTAAACTGGATTCCTGCTGATTCATTCCTTCCGCGAGTTACAGATGAGAAATATTCGGATTTGCTTTCGATGGTTAAGCAAGCCAACATTAACATGGTTAGAGTGTGGGGCGGAGGTATTTATGAGAATGATGAATTCTATAATTTATGCGATGAACTTGGATTACTCGTTTGGCAGGATTTTATGTTTGCGTGCGGCGCTTATCCTGAGCATGATGAATTCATTTCAAATGTAAGTAAAGAAGTAACGCAGAATGTTTTACGACTTCAACACCATGCGTGCCTTGCAATATGGGGCGGCAATAATGAAAACGAATGGATTTGGTTTCAGGAGCAAAATTCTTCTTACAAAAAAATGCCGGGATATAAAATCTTTCATAGCATTCTTCCTAAACTGTTGAAAAAAATAGATCCCGAACGCCCTTATTGGCCATCTTCTCCTTTTGGAAATGATGAAGATCCAAATTCATTTGAAAGCGGAAATACGCATCAGTGGAATATCTGGAGCAAGTGGATTGATTACGAAAATGTAAAAGATGACAAAAGTTTATTTGTTACAGAGTTTGGTTTTCAAGGTCCCGCCAACAAAGATACTTTTGAAAAATATTTGCCGATAGAAAACAGAAGTATTAGCGACAAAATTTTTGAGCATCACAATAAACAAATAGAAGGATCGGAAAGAATAATTAAATTCTTAAGCACTCATCTGCCAGTCAATACTGAGTGGGATGATTATATGTATTTGACACAATTGAATCAAGCTTTCGCTTTGAAAAAATGTCTTGAATATTGGCGGACAAATGGAAGGACAAACGGCAGTATTATTTGGCAATTGAATGATTGCTGGCCTGTTACAAGCTGGTCAATCGTTGATTCCGAAATCAAACCAAAATTAGCATACCATTTTGTAAAGAATGCATTCGCGTCGCAATTGCTTTACTTTAAAGATGAAGAAAGTAAAATCAAAATAGTTCTTCTCAATCAAAACAAAAATAAAATTAGCGGAAGATTGAGATTGACGGTTGTTAATTCAGCCTCCGGTGAAATAATAAATGACAGTTCAGTCAAGGTGAATATCACCAACAAAGAATTAATAGAAATCAATTCGGTTTTTCGTAAGAATTTACCAGAAGATGAAAGTTGGGTATTAACGGCAGTCTTGTATGACGAATCAAATCAACCGGTTTGCAGAAATTATTATCTGACCAAACCATGGAAACATGTTAAGTTGAAAAATTCAAAATTAAACTTGAAAACTTTTGCGGGTGACAATTGCACCGAGTTAATTCTGGAAAGCAGCGATCCGGTTTTCTTTGTTGATTTATACCATCCTCATTTGACTTTTTCAGACAGAGGATTTTATATTTTACCAGGCGAACAGATCAACGTAAAAATCAATGGCGAACAAAATAAACCATTCAAAGTGAAGGATATTAAAATCAACACATTGAATGCTTATCTACATTAAAAAAATATTTTTATTGAATATCTATATGGAGAAGAAATGCAATATGCAAAATTAGGAAGAAGCGGTTTAAGGGTGAGTAAACTTTGCCTTGGTACGATGAACTTTGGTTCCTTCACATCGGAAAAAGATAGTTTTCAAATAATGAATCGTGCTTTGGAATTCGGCATTAATTTTTTTGATACTGCAAATGTTTATGGCGGCAAAAAAGGAGAAGGCATTACCGAGAAACTTATTGGAAAATGGTTAGAAGAGAATAAAGACCGGAGAAACAACATCGTACTGGCAAGTAAAGTATACGGAGAAATGGGAGATAGGGTGAATGAAAAACATCTTTCTGCATATCATATCAAAAAAGCTTGTGAAGATAGTCTGAAAAGAATGAAGACCGATCATATTGATTTGTATCAAATGCATCACGTGCATAGAGAAACTCCGTGGGATGAAATTTGGCAAGCGATGGAACAACTGATACGTGAAGGGAAAATAATATATGTCGGCAGCAGCAATTTTGCCGGTTGGGATATTGCAACCGCAAACGAAGAAGCGCGCAAAAGAAATTTACTCGGATTGATTAGCGAACAAAGTAAGTACAATCTTTTCAATCGTAAAATTGAGCGCGAGATGATACCCGCTTGTAAATATTATGGGGTCGGCATAATCCCATGGAGTCCGCTTGAAGGAGGTTTACTTGGCGGCGTTTTAAAAAACCTAACTGAAGGTCGAAGAACTTCTGAAGAAATTATTTATAAATTAAAAAATAATAGAGAACAAATTGAAAAATGGGAAAACTTTTGCGATGAATTGGGAGAGGAGCCCGCAAACACTGCACTGGCATGGCTTATCAATCAACCCGGTGTTACTTCACCAATCATTGGACCAAGAACTCTGCAGCAATTGGAATCATCACTAAAGGCTTTTGAAATTAAATTTACAGAGGAATCACTGTCAAAGATTGATACCATCTTTCCCCCGGCGGGAATAGCTCCGCAGTATTATGCTTGGTAGAGAAAATGAATGTTATCAGGAAGTTAAGGACGCTTGTTATGAAAGATTTTATGTACAATAAAATTCTTAAAATTATTTTTTGTTTTCTTATTTCTCTAATTGTAATAAATGCTCAACAAATAAATATCAATAGGATAGAGCAGATGCCAAATATTCCATCTCCTTATGAAATGAGAGACTGGAAAAAAGTTACTGCAGGTTATGATAGTCTTGTTTTCGATATTAATCGCACCGGGTTATATCTTCCGCTGATTTGGATAAATAATAATACTATTAACTATCCAGCACACACCAGTTTTGGACTTCACACTGTAGTTGGAACAAAATCGCCATCTTCCGCAGAAACTATAAATCTGATACCGGCCACTATTGGAGCCTCTTTAACCGGCATCGATAAAAGTAATCAGAACGGAAACAATTGGGTGTTGATGTGTGAAGAATATTTTAATAAGGCGAATAGTGCGAATGTTTATCTTAATCATCCAACCGGCAGCAACTGGGATGATTGGTGGTACGATTTGATGCCGAATATTTTTTTCTATCAATTATATGATCAGTATCCTTCTACCGGAGATTTTTCAAATCAATTTACAAAAGTTGCCGATAGATGGTTGGAAGCTGTAAAAACAATGGGAGGAAGTACAACTCCCTGGAAAACTCCTTATATGAATTATCGTGCATTTGATCTTATGACGATGAAACCGCTTTCCTCAGACGTAGTTGAACCGGAAGCAGCAGGCGCTCTTGCATGGATACTTTACAACGCATATCTGGAAACCAAAAATGAAAAATACAGAATCGGTGCTGAATGGTGTTTGGAATTTCTAAACTCTTTGACTACGAATCCTTCTTACGAATTACAATTACCGTACGGCGTTTATGCTGCTGCAAGAATGAATGCAGAACTTGGAACAAAATACGATATTTCAAAAATGATGAATTGGTGTTTTGATGTTGGACCACTACGCGATTGGGGTGCAATTGTTGGGAAATGGGGAGGATATGATGTCAACGGTTTAATTGGTGAAGTGAACGGTTCAAATGATTACGCTTTTCTGATGAATACCTTTGAACAAGTTGGAGCTCTTGTTCCATTGGTGCGTTATGATGACAATTATGCGCGTGCAATCGGTAAGTGGGTTTTAAATGCCGCTAACTCTGCGCGATTGTTTTACACTAACTATCTTCCCAATCAAAATCAAGATAGCGAAGAATGGGCGCATCAGTACGATCCAAATTCATATATCGGGCATGAAGCGCTTCGACAAAATCAATATGCAGTTAGTCCATATGCTACCGGAGATGCAATTAGCGGTGGTTGGGGATCGACCAATCTTGCGCTTTACGGTTCATCACATGTTGGAATATTCGGTGGAATTATCGACACAACAAATATTTCAATGATTCTAAAATTAGATTTACTTAAGACTGATTATTTCCATAAAGACGCTTTTCCAACTTTTCTGTATTACAATCCTTATTCATCTGAAAAATCAGTTCTTATAAATGTTGGTAATGAAGCACACGATATCTATGATGCCGTTTCCAATACGATAATAAAATCAGCAGTAACTGGTGAAACATCAATTATAATTCCAGTAGATGCTGCTGTAATTGCGGTGATAATTCCTACCGGGAGTACAATTAATTATGATGATGAAAAAGCTTTAGTTAATAATTTGGTTATTGATTTTAATTCCGGTCAAAATGTTTCTAACCATCCACCTCGAATCAAATCACTTTCAGCAGTAAAACAAATTGTCACCTTAGGGGATTCTACAAAAATTTATTGTTCAACGGTTGATGTTGATAATGACCCGATAAATTATGAATGGTCTGTATCAGGTGGAAGCATTGCGGGAAGCGGATCAATTGTAACCTGGTGGCCACCTTCAACTTCCGGAAAATTTTCTATCAAATGTAAAGTCAGTGATAATAACGGAGTTGTAGTTTCTGATTCAATATTGGTTGATGCAGTGGAATTCATCAATACTGCACCGACAATAAACTCAATAACTGCGCATCCAAGAAAAATTCATCCCGGTTCAACTACTAAAATAAATTGTATTGCCTCTGATGTGGATGGAGATACGCTAGCTTACAATTGGTCGGCAGCTTTTGGAATACTTACCGGAAGTGATACTTCTGTAACATGGACTGCACCGGTTAATGCCGGGAATTATTACATCTTTTGCTCTGTAGTTGATGGTCGTGGAGGAACAGCGCTTGATAGTATTGGTGTTTCGGTTCGTGATACCGCAATTAAACAGACTGGAGATCTTGTAGCTTTTTATCCTTTTTCCGGTAATGCAAATGATGCAAGTGGATTTAATAATAATGGGACAGTCTCCGGCGCTGCATTAACAACAGATCGTTTTGGAAATGCTGCAAGTGCATATTCGTTCAACGGTTTAAATAACAACATTAAAATTACAAGCAGTTCAAGTTTAAACTTTCAAAATAGTATCACAATTAATTTTTGGATAAAAGTCGGTGAGTTTTTCGATAGGGAAGCGTATCCTCTTTCGCATGGCAATTGGGAGAATCGATGGAAAGTCTCAATCACAAATAAACATATAAGATGGACTGTTAAAACTAACATAGGAATAAAGGATCTTGATTCTGAAACCGAGTTGGTGGCAAATACTCTTTACAATGTAACAGTTCTTTACGATGGGA
>JALNWB010000170.1 GCA_023231105.1 Ignavibacteriaceae bacterium
GCAAAACTTGTAGGCGCTGAGGGTAAGTTTGAAGGGGTTACATTGCCAGGGGCGGATTTTTGTATAGCAGTTTTCCCTTATGGTGTACTTCACGAGGTTGGTCATATCCTTTTGTATAAAAAATCCGGTAAGTCTATGTTGCCTTCAATTCTAAAACATGGTATAGAAGAGTATGGCGATGGGAATGGAGGATTATGGAAAAACCATTTAAGCACTTATTGGACGCAACAAAAAATTGATACGGGTGATAGTCTATCATTAAAAGATATTAAAAATTTTCCTGAAACCACCTCATTTACGAAATTTCTGATTGAAGAATGGGGGAATGTTAAATTTCGGCAATTATTGAAGTGCATTTCTAATCAAAAAGATAGTGATCTAATCTCATTAATTGAGACTGTTTATCAAACCAAAATTGAAAAAATAGAAGAAGACTGGATGAACTGGATTACAAATTATCACGAAACAACCGAACCATTAATTCGTAACAGAATTGAATTTCGGATAATTGTAGATAATTTTTCAAGAAATAATCTTGGGGAAAATACTACTGTCTATTGCGATTCGGAGAGGAAATTACCGTCAGATGATCAAGTAAGAAATTTTGAGAAAAGTTATTTCAATCAAAAAAGTTCTTTTATCAAAAAATCTCATCAGAAGATAGAATTATATTTGTTAAATAATAAAAACCGAATGAAAGAATTGTTTGGCACGGAAGATTCGGTTTATATTTTTAAAAACATTATAGCAATTACTACCGAAATTGACAGCATAAATTGGGATAATAAATAATCAACAACAAAAAGCAATTACCTTTCATAAGGAAAAATTCTATCGAAGTTACGTGAAACCTCTCCCGAAAATTGCAAATCCGTTAAGTTTGCGGTAAATTTGTTTCACTATTTTGAACGAAATGAATTGCAATGCAAACTCCCTTAATGGCTCAATATCTGAAAATCAAAGAAGCACACCCGGATACGATTCTTCTTTTCCGCGTAGGTGACTTTTTTGAAACTTTTGAAGAAGACGCAAAAACTGCTTCAAAAGTGCTTGGAATTACTCTAACCCGTCGTTCAAACGGCGCTGCTGGAGACGTACCACTCGCCGGTTTTCCTCATCACGCAATTGATACTTATTTACCAAAACTTGTAAGAGCCGGTTACCGCGTTGCGGTTTGTGAGCAGACCGAGAATCCAAAATTTGCAAAGGGAATTGTAAAACGCGAAGTTGTGGAAGTGGTTACACCTGGTGTAGCTTTTACCGATAAACTGCTCGATCACAAAAAAAACAATTATCTTTTTTCGTTTGTAATCAAAGATGAAATTGCCGGAATTTCTTTTTGCGATATTTCTACCGGTGAGTTTCAAGTTTACGAAGTTCCCGCTGATCATTTGAAACAACAAATTGAGTTGATATCACCGGTTGAAATTCTTCTTTCAAAAAAATTAAAAGAAGAGTTTGCACCAATAATTACGGCTATCAATTCATCTATTCGAATTACAAAACTTGACGATTGGATTTTCAACTTTGAATACGCAAAAGAACTTTTGCTGATGCAGTTCAAAACAGTAAATCTTAAAGGATTTGGAATTGAAAAACTAAACACCGGAGTAATCGCTGCTGGTGGAATTCTTAATTATCTGCAGGAAACTCAGAAAGCAAATCTTTCCCATTTAAACAAAGTCGCGCTTTACAATCCATCTGATTATATGCTTTTGGATCACTCAACAAAGCGGAATCTTGAGATAATCTTTTCGATGCAGGACGGCGGACGTGAAGGTTCACTCATTTCAATTCTTGATAAAACTGAAACCGCAATGGGGGGAAGATTATTGAAGAAATGGGTTTCCTCTCCGTTAAAAAAATTGGAACCGATTCTGGCGCGGCAAAACGCAGTTGACGAATTTGTAAATAAAAAAGAAATTAGAAAAAAACTTTTACTTGAATTAAAAGAGATCGGTGATCTTGAAAGATTGGTTTCAAAAATTTGCACCGGTAGAGCAAATCCGCGCGAACTTGTTTTCTTAAAAACTTCGCTTAAAAAAATTCCTAATCTAAAAGAATTATTATCCGGTGCGGAATCAAAAGCACTTTCACAAATTTTTCAGCAAGTGGAACCGCTTGAACAATTGGCGGAAAAAATTCAACTTGCTTTAGTTGATTCACCACCTCTCTCTCTTGTTGATGGCGGCGTTATCCACAGCAATTACAGCGCAGAGCTTGATGAGCTTCGTGATATTTCTCTTCACGGAAAAGATTGGATCGCAAATCTGCAAAAAACCGAGCGGGAAAAATCGGGAATTTCATCGCTTAAAATAAATTACAACCGCGTGTTCGGTTATTACATTGAAATAAGCAACACGCACAAAGATAAAATTCCGACTGATTATATTCGCAAGCAAACGCTTGTAAATTCAGAGCGGTACATCACTCCCGATCTAAAAGAATATGAAGAAAAAGTTTTAAACGCCGAAGATAAAATTTACGAACTGGAGTCCCAGCTTTTTAACGAACTCCGTTTATATGTTTCCTCATTTGCCGAAACCATTCAGAACAATGCACGACTCATTGCAATGCTCGATTGTTTCCTTTCATTTGCCGAAGTAGCCGAACAATATAATTATGTAAAACCACTGGTTGATAATTCAACAATTTTAGAAATAAAAGAAGGGCGGCATCCGGTTGTTGAACGCATTTTACCACCGGGAGAAAAATTTACTCCAAACAATTGTAAAATGGACAACGAGGAGCAACAGATCATTTTGTTAACCGGACCAAATATGGCTGGTAAATCAGTTTATCTCCGTCAAATCGGATTGTTGGTTTTGTTGGCACAAATCGGTTCATTTGTTCCGGCGAAAGAAGCAACAATCGGATTAGTGGATAGAATTTTTACACGCGTCGGTGCAAGCGATAATATTTCTGCGGGTGAAAGCACCTTCCTTGTTGAAATGCAGGAAGCGGCAAACATCATCAATAACGCAACTGCAAAAAGTTTAATTCTGCTCGACGAGATTGGACGAGGTACATCAACGTTCGACGGAATTTCCATCGCCTGGGCGATAACTGAATTTCTGCACGAGAATTCCGATATCGCCGCAAAGACACTTTTCGCAACGCATTATCACGAGCTGAATGAAATGTCCGATCTTTTTCCGCGCATTAAAAATTATAAAGTTGAAGTTCGCGAGTATGACGACAAAGTAATTTTTCTGCACAAAGTAAATCCCGGCAGAGCCGACCACAGTTATGGAATTCAAGTTGCGCAAATGGCTGGTTTGCCAAAATTTGTTACCGACCGCGCGAAAGAAATTTTGTTTAATCTTGAAGGAAAAGAATTAACTCCGTATGAAGTTAAAAAAGAACGGCTCGCAAAACTAAAACAGAAGAATGATTCTCAAATCAATATGTTTGAATTTAAGGACGATAAGTTCCGCGATGAAATAAAAGATTTGGAAGTTGATAATTTAACTCCACTCCAGGCGTTAACTTACTTACACGATATGAAAAAGAAAGTTGAAGATGAAAAGTAAAATCGTTTTATTGCTGCTCGTTTTGTTTCTTGTTTCTTGCGGAAAGCAGTACACACCGGAGCAGCAGAAGTATATCGCTTCAATTGAACAGCAAAGAAAAGAAAAAGACGCTTCAATGAAGAACGATGCGGATTCGCCTTTTAATCAAGAGCCTAAACAGCATTTTGAACCACTGAAATATTACGATGTTGATCCCGATTTTGTTTTCAAAAGCAAGTTGACTGAATTTGAAACGAAAGACACAATTTCTGTTTTCGGAACAAAGGGAGAAGAAAGAAAAGTTATCCGTTACGGTTACGTTTCCATTTCTTTTCAGAACAAAAATTATAAAATGAATGTTTACAACGGAACATCGCGAAGCGGAGAGAAATATTACAGCATTTGGTTTACAGATAAAACTACCGGAGAAGAAACTTACGGCGTTGGAAGGTATCTGGATTTTGAATTAAACGCAGATAAGAATTTTCTTTACACTATTGATTTTAATCTCGCGTATAGTCCCTACTGTTCTTATAGCCCAAAATATTCTTGCGCTGTTCCAACAAAAGATGATTATCTTGACATTGCAGTAAAAGCCGGTGAGAAAAAATTTCATAATTAACAACATCACTTTGAAAACGGAAGTGAATTTCAGAAATAAAAAAAGTAATTGGTGAAAAATGGTCATTGTATTAGAAAAAAATGTTGCAGACAAACAGATAGAAAATATTATAAAGCATTTGGAAGATTTCGGATTTGCCGTTCATAAATCAACCGGAGTTGAACAAATTGTTCTCGGCGCAATAGGTGTTAAACCGGATTTCGATACGCGCAACGTAAAAATTATCGACGGCGTTGCAGAGGTTTACCGCATAACCGAGCCTTACAAACTTGCAAGCCGAAGTTTCCAAAAAGAAAATACGGTCATAACGATAAAAGGAATTCCGATCGGCGGAAACGAAGTGATGATGATGGCAGGTCCTTGCTCTATCGAAAGTGAAGAACAAATTTTTACGCTTGCGGAAATTGTTGCAAAATCGGGAGCGAAAATATTACGCGGCGGAGCATTTAAACCGCGCACTTCTCCTTACGCATTTCAAGGAATGGGTGAAGAAGGTTTAAAGCTTATACGCAAAGCTGCCGACGCTTACAATCTACTTGTAATTACCGAAGTGATGGAAATTGCACAAATAGATTTGATCGGAAAATATACTGACATCTACCAAATTGGTGCCCGCAACATGCAAAACTTTTCTTTGCTGAAAGAACTTGGCAAAACAAATATTCCCATCATGTTAAAGCGTGGACTTTCTGCAACGATTGAAGAATGGTTAATGTCTGCCGAATATATTTTATCGAACGGAAACAGAAACATTATATTATGCGAACGAGGAATTAGAACTTTTGAAACCGCGACAAGAAATACTTTTGATCTTTCTGCCATCCCGGTGTTGCAGAAGAAAAGTCACTTACCTGTAGCAGCTGATCCATCTCATGCAACAGGTTTGCGCGATAAAGTTTTACCGATGGCACGCGCCGCAGTTGCTGCCGGTGCGGATGCGTTAATGGTCGAAGTTCATCATCAACCGGAAAAAGCTTTAAGCGATGGACCGCAAGCGTTACTGCCGGAACAATTCATGGAGTTGATGAAACAAATTCGTCTTATTGCTGAAGTTATCGGAAGAAAAATTGCATAAATGAAAATCGCTATTCTCGGACTTGGACTTATCGGCGGATCTCTTGCAAAAGCAATTAGAAATGTCCGTCCCGATATTTTTCTTTCTGCATTTGATCTTCCGGAAATAACTTCGCAGGCAATTTCAGAAAAAGCAATTGATACGCGGCTCTCTTCTTCAATTGAAGCAAAAGATTTCGACATTATTTTTCTCTGCCTCCCAACCGAACTTTCAATTCAAGAAATTGAAAAACTTGCACCGGTTGTTAAACCCGGTTGCATTATTACTGATGTTTGCAGCGTAAAAGAAATTCTTGAAAAAAAATGGAATGCTCTGCAAAGCGATGGAACATACATCGGCGGGCATCCCATGACCGGGAAAGAAAAAAGCGGTTACGAAAATTCCGATCCGATCCTTTTTGAAAATGCCATTTACATTTTAACGGGAAAAGAAGCGGAACTTCCTTCTTCTAAATCGTTTATCGATTTGCTTACTGCTATCGGAGCAAAAATAAAATTTTTAGATGCAGCATTGCACGATACGATCGTTGCAAATGTCAGTCATCTGCCGCAGCTTGTTGCGGTTTCGCTTGTTAATGCAGCGTTGAATGAAGATCAGTATGCATTTAAAGATTTTGCCGCAGGCGGTTTTAGGGATTTAACGCGCATTGCTTCAAGTGATTTTTTAATCTGGGAACAAATTATCCGCTACAATAGAGAACAAATCCTTTCCGCTCTTTCCGGATTTCAAAAAACCGTTGCCCAAATTTTTTCTTCAATTGAAAAGGAAGATTTTGCCGCACTTCAATTTGCATTTGAGCATGCAAAAGAGTTGCGCGATGAAATTCCAAAAAATTCAAAAGGATTTATCAACCAGCTTGCAGATATTTTTGTTTATGTGAAAGACGAACCCGGTGTGCTGCATAAATTAACAACTATCCTCTTTCAAAATAAATTAAGCATAAAAGATATTGAGTTGTTAAAGATCCGCGAAGGAACCGGCGGAACGTTCCGTCTTTCTTTTGATTCCGAAGATATTGCACAGCAGGCAAAAGCATTAATTGAAAGTATCGGATTCAAAACAAGATAAATTCGATTTCGGAAAAATGCGGTAAATCCTTAATTTTACATAAACATTTTTCACTCTTACGAATTGACAAGTTTGTGTTTTTTATCCCTACAAGTTAAACGATAAGTAAAACAAGATTTTTTATAACTAAAGGAGAAGTTCCTTCATGGCAACAACAGCCGATTTCAGAAATGGATTAATTATTAAATTTAAAAATGACCTTTACACCGTCATTGAATTTCAGCACGTAAAACCGGGGAAAGGCGGGGCGTTCGTTCGTACGATGTTAAAAAATCTCCGCAGCGGAAAAGTTTTAGACAACACGTTCCGTTCCGGCGAAACACTTGACATTGTCCGCGTTGAAAGAAGAAAATATCAATATCTCTACCGCGAAGGTGAATTCCTGGTCTGCATGGATAACGGAACCTATGAACAAATAAATGTTCCGGTTATCCATATTGGCGATGGCATAAATTATTTAAAGGAAAATGAAGAAGTTGAAATTCTTTTTAACGGAGAAGAAATTATCAGCGTCGATATTCCGATTTTCATAAATCTTAAAGTAGTTTCCGTTGAACCCGGTGCAAAGGGCGATACCGTTTCCAACGTAACAAAACCGGCAACCTTAGAAACCGGCGCAACCGTAAACGTTCCTTTGTTTGTAAACGAAGGTGAATTACTTAAGATTGATACACGCACAGGAAGTTATGTTGAAAGAGTAAAATCTTAGTCAAAAAGGAATTATGAATAACGATCAACGATATTTGATTTTCGATGGTGAGAAAAAATCTTCTAACTTCTAAAATCGTTGATCTTTATTCTTAAATCAGGTTTCAGTTAGAAGAGGTAAAAGACGTTGTTCTGAATTTTCAAATAAAAAAAATACTTAATTGTTTTTAAAAAACGTGAGAGGATGCTATGGGATTTCCGGTAAAAACTTCTGATACTAATTGGTTAGAAAAAACTTTGGAATTATTTGAAAAGAGAATTAGCATCTCTATTATAGATGATGCGTCATATAAATTGCACGAGACTTCCGATATCATGAAAATGTTCAATCGATATACATTGAATCAAAGGACGCTAATGTTTATCGGAGCTTTTTACGTTTTATCTTTAGTTTGTATTGTTTTGTTTTATCAATCACTTTTCCTGCAATACGCAAAACCTCTAGGGGTGAGTCTATCTTTTATTGGGATAATCGTCTGCTTCGGAATTCCAACATATTTCTTAATGAAAAACAAAGCCCCGATGATTGAAAAAACCGACAGCGGAATTGATATTAAATTCCACTAACTACTTTTTACTTTTTACTTTCTACTTCAAAAACTTCGCAACCGCATCCGCGCAATTCTCTCCATCCATCGCAGAAGACATGATTCCCCCCGCGTAACCGGCGCCTTCACCGGCGGGAAATAAGCCGGCAATTTCTTTATGCATATACGTTTCTTTATCTCGCGGAATACGGACGGGTGAGCTTGTTCGCGTTTCAGCAGCAAGCATTTGAGCCTCTTCTGTGATGAATCCTTTCATTTTAATATTGAATTGCAGAATTCCCTCTTTTAATCTTTGTACAATTGCCAGCGGAAGAATTGTATGAAGCGGAGACGAAAGAGTCCCCGGGAAATAAGACGATTTTGGAAGTGACGGGGAAATTTTATTCTTTAAGAAATCAGTAACTCTTTGCGCCGGTGCGGTTTGATTTCTTCCGCCTGCTTCAAACGCAGCGTGTTCAATCTCTTGTTGATACATCAATCCGGCAAACGGACCGGATTTTTCATATTGCTTAAAATCTTCAGGTTCTACTGTTACTACAAATCCGGAATTTGCAAAAGGAGAATTTCTTTTTGA
>JALNWB010000171.1 GCA_023231105.1 Ignavibacteriaceae bacterium
GACTTTTAACGGAATAACTTAGTGGCAAAACTTCCTCGCCACAAAGTCACAGAGGCACGGTTTCTTAATTAAATAACTACTGTTTCTTTATACTCTCCAAAAACTTCCCGCAACGTATTTGATATTTCTCCAACGCTTGCGTAAACGCGGACGGCATCTAAAATGAACGGCATCAAGTTGGTGTCGCTTTTAGCCGCTGTTTGCAATGCGGAAAGAGCAGCAGATACATTCTCACTATTTCTTTTAGCCCGGACTTTATTTAAAAATTTTATTTGTTCTTCTTGCACATTCATGTTGATTTTCAAAAGTCCGGTTGGAGCTTCTTCTTCTATTTGAAATTTATTTTGTCCAACGATAATTCTTTTTCCCGACTCAACTTCCTTTTCAAATTGATAAGCAGCTCTTTGAATTTCACTTTGCTGATAACCGTTTTCAATTGCTTGTACTGCGCCGCCGAGATCATCAATTTTTTGAATGTACTCAACCGCTTCTTTTTCAATTTGGTCCGTCATTGCTTCAACAAAATAGGAACCCGCAAGCGGATCGATAGTGTTTGTAACACCGCTTTCGTGTGCAACAATTTGCTGCGTACGGAGAGCAACACGGACAGATTCTTCAGTTGGTAGAGCAAGCGCTTCATCTCTCGAATTTGTATGAAGAGATTGCGTTCCGCCAAGAACCGCGGCTAATGTTTGGATCGCTACTCTCACAATATTATTATCAACCTGCTGCGCCGTTAAGGTTGAACCGGCAGTTTGCGCATGGAATCTCATCATCATTGAGCGCGCATCTTTCGCATGAAATCTTTCTTTCATAATTTTTGCCCAAAGCCGGCGCGCGGCGCGGTACTTTGCGACTTCTTCCAACAGATCATTATGCGCGTTGAAAAAGAAAGAGAGCTGTCCGGCAAAGATATCAATATCCAAACCGGATTTTAACGCGGCTTCAACATAAGCGATACCGTTTGCCAGAGTAAATCCAACTTCCTGTGCTGCGGTAGAACCGGCTTCGCGAATGTGGTAACCGGAAATTGAAATGGTATTCCACTTCGGAATTTCCTTTGCGCAGTATTCAAAAATATTTGTTATCAAACGCATGGAAGGTTTGGGCGGGAAGATATATGTTCCGCGCGCGATGTATTCTTTTAAAATGTCGTTCTGAATTGTTCCGCTGATCTTCTCTTTTGCAACACCTTGCTTTTCCGCTACAGCAATATAAAGCGCGAGCAGAATAGCCGCAGTTGAATTAATCGTCATTGAAGTAGAAATTTTATCAAGCGGAATTTTATCGAACAAAATTTCCATATCGGCAAGTGTATCGATTGCAACACCAACTTTTCCAACTTCGCCATACGCAATCTCATCATCGCTGTCATAACCGATCTGAGTTGGCAGATCAAACGCAACAGACAAACCAGATTGTCCTTGCGAGAGTAAAAATTTATATCGCTCGTTAGATTCTTTTGCGGTTCCAAATCCCGCGTACTGCCGCATTGTCCAAAATCTTCCGCGGTACATTGAAGGCTGTATTCCGCGGGTAAAAGGATACAAACCGGGGAAACCGATTTTCTCAACGTAATCTTCGGATTGAATATCGTTCGGAATGTACAAAGGCTTTACGGATGAAAATGAAACGGTTGTAAAATCTTTTTCTCGTTCGGGATTTTTTGCTACAGACTTTTGATAGGTCTTTTCGTCCCAATCGTTATACGCTTGCTGAACTTTATTTCTCAATGAATCCATGGACATTGTTTCTCCAATTTTACTTTTGCAAAATAAGAAGAAAAATCGGGAAGCGGCAATTTGATGGAAGATGTTTTAGGGTTGATGGATGATGGGAAGAAAACCATTTGAATTATACCTGAGTATGTTTAGTTTGAAAGTGCTCTTTAAAATAATTTTCAATAGAAAATATTGGACCAATCAATATCTGGAGATTAAGTTATGAAAACGTTTATTCAGTACTTAGTGTCAGTCTTCAACCACAAAAAGAATTATTTCTTTCCTCTTCTCATAGTTTTTCTTCTCTCAATATTTATCACTTCATGTAAAGAAGAATCAGTTCCAACCAAACCGCATCAGAACCAAATTTTAACCGATGCAGCAATTGCAAGATTGCAAGCAACCGCGGATAGGGTAATGATGGAGAAGCTAGCCCCGGGCATGATTGCGTATATCGCCGTTGAAGGTGAAGGGGATATATATATAACACGCGGTGTCGGGAATTTAAATACAAGTGAACCGATGAATATAAATAATTACTTCAGAATGGCGAGTGTAACAAAAACTTTTACGACAGAAGCAGTTCTAATTTTATCCGATGAAGGGAAAATTGATCTTAACAAAACAATTTCATTTTATTTGCCTGAATATGCAATTCCAGGGAAAGACACTATCACAATTAGGATGCTTGGCAATATGACGAGCGGATTAATTGATGTTCTTAGTGACCCTGCTTTGGGCGCTTCTTATTATGGTAGTCAGGGAACAATGAAATTTACCCCTGAAGAATTAATAGTTCCACTTTTCACTTCTCAATTGAAATTTACCCCCGGTACACAATTTAATTACTGCAACTCAAATACTATTTTGTTGGGATTGGTAATCAAGAAAGTAACCGGCAGGGAGCTTAAAGATATTTTTGCAGAAAAGATTTTCCGACCTCTGGGATTAACGCATACATTTTGGCCTGAAACAAATTATATACCGCAACCCTATCATCACGGTTACACAAATTTTTTAGGAACGAGTAATCTTGATGTAACTTATTATGGAAACTCATGGGGCAATGCCGCAGGTATCCTTATCTCTAATTTTGATGATCTAAAGATTTGGGCTAAAGAATTATACGAGCGAAAATTACTATCCGCGAACTCAAAGGTTGAAAGATTTCAATTTGGAGTTGAAGGTTCCGGTTATGGATTTGGAGTTGAAAAGATTGGTGATTTTGCCGGGCATTCGGGAGGAATTACCGGATGGAATACGATGGTATTTTATGACGGTATAAAAAAGATCACAATAATTACCCATGCAAACTCCTTGGATGAGCAACCGGCAAGTTATGCGTTTGCAGAATTTGCTAAGGCTCTTGGGTATTAGTTAAGAAAACTTTCACGGTTTTAAGAAATAATATGAGGGAAAAGGTCAGGAAGGGAAGAAGAAAAAAAGTAAAGAAGGAATTGCGTTTGGTACGAATGATGGGGAAATGAATGTTTATTTTTTATTTGTGAGAATTGATAAATAGTTTTAGTTTTAATCCACCAATTAACTGAGTAAAAGGGCTCATGGGAATATTTGCTTGGAACACCGTTTAAGATATACCGTTCTAAAAAGAAACCTCAAAAAAGATAACTCCAACAGAAGAAAGTATTACTTATTACTTTTTTTACTATTTGCGCGAGTTTCTTTCGGACAGGATTCTATCTACAAAAATAATGATATTGAATTCAAGAGTTTAAACAAAATGATTCAAATAACTGCCGACTCTTCCACTTATGACAAAAAATTTGGAAATAGTTAATGTGTATTATTAGTTTATTACACAGGGCATTGTCGTGTGTATCTTACCAGAAGAATTGTTCTCCCGATCAACATAAGTCCGGATTATCCATATAGATTGGTAGAAAAGTTTGAAGGGGATAAAAATTTTGTTGTGATTGCCGGAAGCAGGATGTTTTTTATTTATGATGTAGCTGCCGACAGTTTATCTAATGCGATTTTCACGAAATTTCCATATCAGGATGGAGTAGATGCACAAACAGGTCAACTCAGTAATCTTCAACTTTCAAAAGATGGAAGGACCTTAACCGGAGAAGCCTGCGACTTTGGAAGATTTAGTTTTGATCTTACAAATCCGTTATATCCAAAACAAAATATGATAGAAATTAAATGAAATTCACAATTGCTAACATTGCATAGGTGCAAATTGCCGATGGAGGAGGTTTGAGGGTTGAGGGTCCCAAAAGATTTTACATTAGCCCTGAAAGGGCGTTATACATCAACATAGGGCGAAGCCCTATGAAAATGAAACCCTAATTAACGGAGAAGCCCTGGAGGGGCGAAATAAATTTCGGGTCTGAAATTTATCCCGCCACGCCAAGGCGTGGCTTGAGTATTTCTTTATCTATTTTCTTCACAGGGCTTTGCCCTGTGTTAATATATTCCGCTCTTTCAGAGCTAAGAGTATTAAAAATTGGTTGCTGAAAAAACACTTTGCTTTTAACAGAGGTTGTATGAAGGAATATAATTTTGCTTTTTTTATCTTGCGTTAAAAGATAAATAGTTATAGTTTTAATCCACCAATTAACTAAGTAAAAGGGCTCAAGGGAATATTTGCTTGGAACACCGTTTAAGAAATACCGCTCGAAAAAGAAACCTCAAAAAAGATAATGCTTACAGGAGTTGGATAGCTCCACGAAAGTATAATAAAGTATAATAATGACAAAAGAAAAAACTTACATCCAATATGGTGTCCCAAGTTCTTGGGCGCATGAATATGAGCAACTTGGGATTTCAACAACCACTTTTAAACAAACATCAAAAAAAAACCTTATTGATAAGTACAAAATATGCCGAACACAAATCAATTTTGTGAAAGAGTGCTTGGTTAGAAAACCAATTAACGAAGATATTCTGCAGACTTTACTTGAGAGAAACAATTTTATATGCTGCTTGTGTAAAGGAACTAAAAGCAATTCATATATCATACACCATATTGAGGAATATTCAAAATCACAAGATAATTCGTACGATAACCTTGCTGTTTTGTGTCCGAATGACCATGATGAAGCACATAAACAAGGGAAATCCTTGACAAGTAAAGTCTCTGCGAAACAAATAAGAAAAGCCAAAAAAAAATGGGAAGAGCAAGTAATAAAAGAAAATAAAGAGAAAGCAATTCTTAAATCGACCAGAGAGAAAACAAATGACTGGAAAAAAATAAATCCATATAAAGAATTACAAGCGTATGCGGAAAGTGATAAAGAATATTTTTTTGGTCGTAAAGGAGAGATCGAAGAATTATTAACAAAGATATATAAATATAATATTGTTGGTCTTTTTGGTGAATCGGGGACAGGTAAAACTTCTCTTGTGAATGCGGGATTAATTCCAAATTTTAAGGATGAAGGATTTATTACTGTTTCAGTTAGATGTCTTGATGAACCAATTAGAAGGATTAGAGAAGAACTTCTTAAAACACTGAAAGAAAAAAAGATATCTGCTCAATTAATTGAAGAACTAGCTACTACCGATAATTTTCCGCATTTAATTATTCAGCTTAAATCAATTGTAGATAAAGAAAATATAAATCTTATTGTTGTTATTGACCAGTTTGAAGAACTTTTCACTAGAGCAAGAGAAGCGGAGAGGGAACATTTATCAAAAGGTATTACAGAGGCATTAGCTATATCATCAATAAAAGGAAAAATATATTTTTTACTTTCGTTAAGAGAAGATTACATTGGAGAACTCTGGGACTGGGCGCATCTATATAATCTTGAGAACGCATGGATTCAACAATATAGAATAAAAAGGTTGAATGGAGAAAGGGCTTTTGAAGTAATAGTCGAACCACTTAAGAAACTTGGTATTAAAGTAGATGACAAATTTATTTTTCAACTAATATTAGAATTAAAAAGTATTGGCGATGATTTAATTTATCCTCCCTATTTGCAAATAGTTTGCTCAAAATTATTTGACGAGTATAAAGTTCAAAATTCTACCTCAAAACCATCAATTGAATTTGGCTATAATTTGTACAGTGGGGCTGACTGTGCTGAATCAATTATTGCTGATTATTTGAGCGAATCAATGTTGGAAGGTTTAACCGACGAAGAAAAACTTTACGCTCAGAATATATTAGATTTGTTAACTGGTCCTGAAGGACTGAGAACTTTTCTTAACATTGAAGAAATCAGTAGATATTTAATAACTACCAAGCCTAACGCTAAACATGTCATTGAACATTTAATAAAAAAGAAAATTGTTCACCCAGTAATCGAAAACGGCAACGCTATTGGTTATGAATTAGTGCATGATTTCTTATCAAAAAAGTTTTTTGATAATTTAGGACCTGAAGCACAAAGAGCAAAAACTACAATCGACATATTCAGAAAGGCTTTTAGAGAATGGAAACAACACGGAGTATTTGCTAGTAAAGACAGATTAGAAATTTTATTTCCTCATATTGAAAAACTTATTTTGAATGATGAAGAATGGACTTTTCTTATTAAAAGTAGCTTTACTGTCCCTTGGTGGTATACTGACAATAAATTATTGAAATCAATTAAGGAAGAAAAACTTATTAGAATATGTACCAACTTAATTGAGGATGAGAACGAAGAGATAGTTAAAAATTCAATTAGAACTTTAGGTAGCTTCAAGGACAAAAAATCTACGCTTATTTTTAAAGGAATTATTGAATCTCCTTCAAAATCGGTTGCAATTAGAGAAACCGCTATTGACCAATTTTGGTTTAATATTATTGATAAAAGAATTCTCGATACTCTAAAAAATATTATTTCCAATGAAAAAGAATCTAAATTACGGAAGGCAAGTGTATATGCTTTTGCACAAAATTTAAGCAAACTATCAAAATCAGATGATACAATAATAAATAGAGAAATTGTATTCCTTTATAAAGCTTTAGATGACCCCAAAACCGAAGTGCGTAGACAAGTCGCAGATGTCATGCATTATATTCTGGTTAATAAAAAATCTGTTGAACCACTAATCGATAGGCTAAAAAAAGAATCCAGTATTTCTTCCAGGAAGGCAATGGTTATGGCACTTGGTTCATTAATACGAGAGAATGAAGGAGTAGAGTTGATTTCTCCAATTTTGGAAAGAATTTCTTCCGATGAATCCGAAGATTATAGGGTAAGAGAACAAGCAAAACTCGGCTTGCGAAAACAATAAACAAGGATAATATGCAAGCTGAAGGTAAGGATTGCTTAATTACAGATAGATTTCAATATCAGCTGTGGTCTTAGAAAAACTAAAATTAATATGTCATCCCTAACGGGATTTTGATTGTTTCGTTTGTCTATTTTTCTACCAATATTAAATCCCTAACGGGATTTATAATTCTTCATCCCGGCGGGATGAGAGATTGGTAGAAACAAAATAAGAAAGAAAACAGAATGCCATAGGTATGACATATGAGAATGTAATTTTGATATATTAATTAAACCGGTAAAAAAATTAGCAGTGAATAAGGTGGAAAATGATAAAAAATAAAACCATCAATGTAAAAGGAACAGAGATAGTTCTTTTTACAAGAGGAACTGAAGACTATGTTTCGATTACCGACATAGCAAGATACAAGAATGCCGCTGAACCTAAAGACGTTGTGAAGAATTGGATGCGTAGCCGCAGCACAGTGGAATTTTTAGGACTTTGGGAAAAAATCAATAATCCGAATTTCAAAGGGGTCGAATTCGACTCCTTTATGTATGAGGCAGGCAGCAATTCTTTTGTGCTTTCTCCAACAAAATGGATAACATCCACAAACGCGATCGGGATAATCTCAAAAGCCGGGAGCGGAGGCGGTACTTATGCTCACCTTGATATTGCTTTTGAATTTGCCTCATGGGTAAGCGCCGAATTCAAACTTTATATGCTTGTAGAATTTAAGCGCCTAAAGGCAGATGAGAATGATCGGCTAAAATTAGAGTGGAACCTTCAGCGCACCTTAGCCAAAGTAAATTACCACATTCATACCGATGCAATTAAAGAGAATTTAATTCCGAAGGAATTGACAAAACAGCAAATCAATTTTGTTTATGCCAGCGAAGCGGATATGTTGAACATGGCTTTGTTTGGAACGACAGCAAAACAGTGGAGAGAAACAAATCCCGATGTCGAAGGAAATATCCGCGATGCCGCAACCATAGAGCAATTGGTAGTGTTATCAAATATGGAAAGCATTAATTCCGTTTTAATCCATCAGGGGATGCAGCAAAGTGAACGATTGCAACAGCTAAATAGGATAGCCATAACTCAAATGAGATCGCTGGTAAACAACAAACAAGTAAAACAAATTTCAGAAGGTAAGAAATAGGAAGAATCTTAATGCAAAAA
>JALNWB010000172.1 GCA_023231105.1 Ignavibacteriaceae bacterium
GATAAGCCCGTTGCGTTAAATGTTTCTTTGTAGTTTCCCGCTTCATATTCCTCATCTGAAATTTCTTTTACAAGTTGACCAAGTGCATTATATAAACCCAGAGTATATTTCCCGGTTTTCGGAATTGCAAATTCGATTGTCGTTGTTGGGTTAAATGGATTTGGATAATTTTGATAGAGATTAATATCTTTGGGAAGTTGATCATTCACTTCTTCTACCCCAACCGGATCTGCAACAATAGTAATTCCAAATGTAGCCGAAGCGCTTGCATTGGCAGTATCTTTGGCTATTACTGTTACCATCATGGGAAAAACTTTTGCTTGAGTTGGTATGCCTGAAAAAGTCCCTGTACCGGAATTAAAATTTAACCATGAAGGCCAAGGACCGCCATTGCTCAATTTTGCAGTAAAGGTGAGTGTACTATTTGCATCGTCATCAAAAAACGTACTGTCTGGAAATGCAAAATTGAATGAATGCCCAACAGTATCAATTTGGTTTTTTATCGGATTCTTTAAATAAGGAGTAAAATTGGTGTGCTTTAAACTATCGATCAGGCCATCGATGCGTACCCAATGCACATATGTATCGGAGTAATCCGCTTTAGTCCCCGTTGAATAAAACAGATATTTATTATCTGAAGAAACATAAGGTCCCCACATTGAAAGACCGAAGTTTATTTTTGAACCTAAACTTTTAGGGTTTGTCCAACTACCATCATTTTTGCGGTAACTAATATGCAAACCACCTTTAGCCAATATTATAAAAGTTTCATCTTTTGAAATAAAAAAATCTAAATTATCCCCTCCAGAATTTAACGGTTGCCCTAAGCTTACAGCAGTAGTGTCAGTACCATTTATAAACAAATTGCACCAATCGTTAGCTCCAACAGTAGGGGCAGAAATTGATGAAATATAATAATTGCCATTATTGATAACTTGTAAATAGTGTGCTGAGTTAAGGTTTGATAAAATTCTTTGCGGATTGCTCCAGTTTAGACCATTTTTAACAGAAATAAATGTCTCATAAACTGCACTATTATTTAGAATGTTAGCGTTTTGAAAATACATTGTATCACCACTAATCGATAATGC
The DNA here is from genome assembly GCA_023231105.1 of Ignavibacteriaceae bacterium. Classification (GTDB taxonomy): domain Bacteria; phylum Bacteroidota; class Ignavibacteria; order Ignavibacteriales; family Ignavibacteriaceae; genus UBA1563. The sequence goes on from JALNWB010000172.1 coordinate 1,092, forward strand.
AGGCGCTAGATAACCCGGGAATAAATTGAAAGGACCGCTCCATTTACTGCTGGAATAACTATAATATTTAATTGTATCACCGGCGGCAGGGTAGTAACTCCGCACTTCTGAAAAATATATTTCCTTGTTGTCTTTAGAAATTGCTATTCTTTCGGCTGCAAATGATCCCGTATTTACAGGGAGGTTAAATATTTGGGGAGTATCTCCGGGAGGCGTTTGTCCCAAATACATACTATCAGGTGGAATTGCTTGTGCATATAACGATATTGATGAAACAACCATCATTGATATGACAAGCAAAAGTCGCATTATTTTTTTCATATAGAACTCCTGCTAAATTATATTAATCTTCAACTGACATAGGAATGACTAAAAACCTTTACAAAATTAGTTTTTGGCAAAGTATGATGAGATAAAAACCTTGCAAACTGCACCAGGACTTTGTGAAATGCACGAATGAAGTGGATAAAGAGGAATTATTTAGATTAGAAAATGCTTAACAATCAAAAAAGTGTAACTGATAGAAAGTGTTTCAATTATTTATATTAGAATAATTGAACTCTAAACCCAAAATTGATCTTAGCTTATTTATTACTTTACGGCTAACCGGTAAACAGTCTCCGCTTTTTAGTACTACACGATATTTCCCGCCGCCAAGAGTTTGAATTGTTTCGATTGTTTCTACGTTAACAATATACGATTTATGAATACGAAAATAATTGGATGGTAATAAGGGAACAAGCTGCTTGATGGGTTTGTCGTATATAACGGAATGTCCATCTTTCAAATGCAATTCTACATAGATGTTTGCAGATTTGAAATACCGGATCTCATCAATCGGAATAACTCGAATTTCAAATCCCTTTTTGACCGAAAGATATTTTATTGCGTGTCCATCCAACGCGTGACTTGACTTTAAGCGTTGGAAAGCGGCTTGCAATCTTTCCAGGCTGTAAGGTTTAGGAATAAAATCCAGCACGCCGTATTCAAACGCTTCGATCGCCCGGTTGATGTTTGCAGAGATGACAATGGTTTGAAATGATTTGCTCACAACTTGTTTGAGAATTTGAAACCCGTCCTTTGCATTAAGATTTAAGTCTAATAATAAAACATCAATTGTCTTTTCATTGATGTACAAAAGTGCATTACCCAATGTGGTTTCAATATGGATAGAAGTTATTTCTTTTCCCAGAATTTGCTTTACGAGTAATTCTATATCTTCAGCCGTAGGACGTTCATCTTCAACAATAAGGATACGCATTATTTGTCCCTAATTTCAATAATCGTTTCCCATCCCTGTGCCTGTCGCTGTGATATGAGTTTCCATCGTTCAGGATAATTTTCCTCCAAACGACTTTTTATATAGCGCAACCCGAAGCCGCTTGATCCTTTTTGCTCATCGCTTGAAAAGTCTCCGTCATTTGAAAGAATGTATTGAACGCTATTGGAATTCTTTTTTCGCTGCAATGTAAAAGTGCCTTGCATTTTATTTTCATAACCGTGCGTTAGTCCGTTTTCAATAAGCGTATGAAATATCATCGGCGGTACATTTTCTTCTTCAACAATGCTCATCGTTTCTATTTTATAATCAGCTCCCTTGCGGTAACTCATTATTTTCAGATGTGCCTTACACAAATCAATTTCTTGTTGGATAGGAATCAGCTTAAGTGCGGAGATTTGTGTAATCATCCTGAATTCTTCCGCCAGCGTTTCAATAAGTTTTATAGCTGAATTGGGATCTTTCCTGAGCCATACAATTATTGATGTTAAGGTGTTTAAGATGAAATGTGGATTAATATTCTTCTTCAATAATTCATTTTCCAAATGTGCTGATCTTAGCAGGGCTTCTCTTTCGGCTGTTTCTTTTCTTGCAAACTGTCTTGCAATAGAAATACTGGTGCATATAACCATGGTTGTTGCTAATCCGGCAAAAGCAAAATTGAAAAAATATGCTGCCCAGGCTGCTATAAGTCCTATAAAAATAATGATACTTTCTTCCCGTCGTTTATACAATGCCCACAGTGTAATCATACTACTTAAAATTAGCACGGTGGGTGGCATTACATCAAAGATATTTACGATGTTAGTAAAAAATAAGTAGATGATTAGATCTATTACTATAATAGCTCCGATAATTTTTTTAGAAAATGAAAATGCGTAGATGAAAAATGCCGGGAAAAGGGCGGTAAATAAGACGGTAATTGTCTGCCAGGTAAATAATTCCCAGTGTACAAAAGTTGTTGGAGTTTCAATGAAGTTTGGGACCAGCAAAGTTCCCGAATCCACTATCACTAAAAAACAAATTAAGCTGAACAACAGATGTTCGGTTTTTCTCTTCCTTGCGATATAGAGAAAAATATTAAATAGAAAAGGAATAAAAACAATACCTATTATGAAAAAAGCTTGATAATTTGATCGGTAAATTTTCTCAAGTACACTGTCATATTGACCAATTAAAAATCCTCCATAAAACCATCGCCATGATGTAAAATCAGAATAATTTGATAAGCGAACAGTAAGTGTATGTTTGCCCGTTACTACCAGGCGTTGGGGGAGAGGCAGATTAAAATTGTATAAACCTGCTTTTTCATCAGTTTTGCTAATTCCGATAATTCCATTTTGCGCAATCTTTATTCCATCCCAATAAATTTCATATGCAGTAAAAAAATATATCGGAAATAATCCCAAAACGGTTTCCTTATTAATAGTATCCTTAATAATAATTTCTGTTCTTATCAGCCAATTACCGTCAGAATATTTTTCGTTTTCTAAAGAGGAAACAAGTGGTTTCCATGATGCGGAGTCGGGATATTTGAGAATTTCTTTTGGTGCGGGATCTTTTGCAATTTGCCAATGCTTTAACTGAATTGATTTATTCAAGGACGAAATGATGTTGTCTTGAGTTTCTGCTGCAGCCCCATCTACGCTAACTACTGCGAGAAGAATTAGAATAAATCGAACCAATGAAAGAGGACAAATTCTTTTCATACTGCTTTAAGTAATGATTATGGAATTCTCTACAAATATTTTCTTCACTTTAAATTTAGATAAAAAGATATAGGGAAACAAAATCTTTATTCCATTATGAACTTCCATTGGAAACCGGAACCTATAATGTTATCGATAGAGGGTACCTTGATTTCGCAAGACTCTATTCATTAAATCTTAATAACTCTGTTCCTGCTAACCAATCGAATTTATTTAACTTATAACCGGACAGTAGTGTTGCAATATATATGGTTATGGAATAACTTTATTTCAAAATTGATACAAACCTCATATCCAATCGGTTATACCTTCCATCAAAATCAAATTGATCTAAACATTTAATTATTTGAATTTTACAAAGTAATTAAAATTAAAGCGATCGTTATTTTATTGCATCGATCTCTTGACGTGAAAAATAATACTATAAAAACCAAATTAGTTAAGTATCAAAAATAGGAGTGAAAATGAAAAAGCTGACTTGTTTTATCCTTTTTTTAGCGGTCGCAATACCGCATCTATTGTTCGCTTCTGGAAACACACCAACAAAGGAACTGGTTGCCGTGAGACTAACTGAAAAAATATCAATCGACGGTATTTTATCCGAGGATATTTGGAAACGTCAGGGATATACTGAATTACTTCAACAAGAACCTAATCAAGGTGAAAAACCATCGCAACAGTCGGAAGTGTGGGTGGCGTATGATGATGATGCTATTTATTTTGCCGCAAAATATCACGACACTAATCCTGATTCAATTTTAGCGCGACTTGTGCGCCGCGATTTTGTATGGGGCGATCCTTCAGACGGTACAGTGCTTTATATTGATTCATACGGTGATAAAAGAAGCGGATATTTTTTCTATGTTAATGCCGCCGGTACGCTTGCAGACGGCTTATTGGAGAATGATAATAAACAGACTGATCTTTCCTGGGATGCTGTTTGGGAAGGCGTTCCTCATATCGATAAAGATGGATGGTCGGTTGAGATGCGAATCCCATATTCACAACTTCGGTTTAAACCAAGTGAAACACAAGTGTGGGGAATTAATGTTGAACGGTTCATAAGCCGCACCGCGGAAACAGATATGATTGCATACACACCACGTAATGAAAATGGATTTGCTTCACGGTTTCCGGAGTTAGTTGGAATTGAGGGAATCACTCCTCCCACCCGTCTTGAAATATTACCGTATGTTACTGGAAAAGCTGAGTACGTTGGAAATGATCCAAACAATCCGTTTAATCCAGGTCATAAATATCTTCCGGGTTTTGGTTTGGATGTAAGGGCGGGATTGGGAAGCAGCCTTACACTTAATGGAACTATTAATCCCGATTTTGGTCAAGTAGAAGTTGATCCGGCAGTAGTAAACTTAACGGATGTTGAAACAGCATTCCAAGAAAAACGGCCATTCTTTACAGAGGGTGTTAACATTTTTCGATTCGGGAACGGCGGCACAAATAATAATTGGAACTTCAATTGGCCCGGCGCAAATATATTTTATAGTAGAAGAATTGGTCGCGCACCGCAGGGAAGCTTACCGGCTAACGACTATGCGGATGTTCCCAATGGCACACACATTCTTGGCGCTGCAAAAATCTCCGGAAGAATTTTAAACGATTGGCAAATAGGAAGTATACAGTCATTAACTCACCGTGAATTTGCTGATATCGATTTAAGTGGTCAACGTTCTAGTACCGAAGTAGAACCTTTCTCGTATTATGGGGTATTTAGAATCAGGAAAGATTTCAACGAAGGGCAGCAAGGATTTGGAGTGCTCTCTACTGTAACAAACCGTTTCTTTAAAGATTCTAATCTGAAAAATAATCTTAATAAGGACGCACTTGTAGCTGGAGCCGATGGTTGGACATTTTTAGATAACGAGAGAACCTATGTGCTCACCGGTTGGTCTGCCATATCGCGTGTAAGTGGAGAGCAGAACAGAATGATTGCCTTGCAAAAAGGATCAGGGCATTATTTTCAACGTCCGGATGCAAAACATTTAAGTGTTGATAGTTCGGCAACATCTTTAACAGGTTATGCCGGTCGTTTGATGTTAAATAAAAACCGTGGGCAATTTACAATAAATGCTGCTGTAGGTTGGTTAAGTCCTGAATTTGAAGTCAATGATTTGGGTTATGGTTCATATAGCGATTTGATTAACATGCATTTTGCTGCGAGCTATAGTTTTACTCAGCCGACAAAGTTTTATCAAAATGCTGGAATTAATGCCGCCACATTTGGAAGTTTTGATTTTGGTGGTAATAAAACTGCGCAAGGATATTTTTTAGGAGGTTATATTACATTCGCAAATCTTTCCGGGGGGAACTTTTCATTTAACTATAATCCTAAGTCTTTTAATGCTCGACGCACACGAGGAGGACCATTAACACTTAATCCGATAAGTCGTTCATATAATCTTAATTTAAATAGTGATGTTAGAGAATGGTGGGTTCTTAATTTGGGTGGTAATGCAAGTATGGGTGACAATTTAAACAGTAAAGAAATTTACGCAAACGTTGAAGTCAAAGTTTCTCCAACTCTGACAGTTCAAATTGGTCCTGATATTGCTAGAGAAACCTATCATGCACAATGGATTGGCGCTTACGCTGATCCAACGGCACAAGAAACATTTGGCAGACGATATCTTTTTGCGCGTCTTGAACAAACAACCTTTGCTGCTGACGTCCGGGCAGACTGGATTATAAGTCCAACACTAAGTTTACAAGTATATATGCAGCCACTTATTGTTTCCGGTAAATACGATCAATTTAAAGCATTGCAAAAATCAAAAACATATGATTTCTTAAATTATGGTGAAAATGGTTCAACGTTAGTTGTGAATACATCACCAAACGGAGATGTTGATTCTTATACTCTTGATCCGGATGGAACAGGTTCTGCAAGCGCCCGCACGATCGGGAATCCCGACTTTAATTATTTATCACTTCGCGGTAGCGCCGTATTGCGCTGGGAATATTTAGCCGGTTCAACACTCTTTTTTGTCTGGACTCAAAACCGACAGGATGTAGAACCAAGCGGAGAGTTTAATTTCAAACATTCAATGAACAGTCTGGTTGATTTGAGATCCGATAATATATTTTTAATAAAATTATCGTATTGGATATAAATTGAAATCCTTGACAAGAAGCAAATGCCGTTTACAAACCGTATTAGAGAAATGTTAATCATTTTTGAAGTGAAGTGTTAAAATAGTGCATATGAGGTATTCCCATTAGATAAAATATTTTTTATCTTGATTTTGACAAAAGAGTATTCTTGAAAAAAAATACTTGATCGAAAATATTGAATTACCTATGTTTCGGTCAAAATTTGAAATACTTAATTCAAGCTATAACAAAAAGGAGATCTATATGAAAAGAATGTACAGTTTCTTTACCGTTATTATTTTAGTTGCTTTCATTTTTTCAGGAGTAGGGAAAAGTCAGGATCTTCAAGGAACCCTGCACAAGCTTACCGGTTCTGCCGGCGAGGGGTATCTTTCACCGGTCATTTCTGCGTTCGGTGCTAATTTGAATTCAGGATGGGTGCACAAATCACCTTCCTCTAAACTATTCGGGATAGATATAGAAGTTGGAGTAGTAGCCATGGCTACCATGTTTGGAGACAATAATAAAACCTTTAGTTCAAGCGGAACGTTTAGGTTTAGTCAAAGCCAAGCACGAACCATGATTGATAAAAGTTCTGACGTTAGGTTGAATCTATTAAGTAATTCTCAAAAAGATGAATTTGCCGCAAAGATAGCTCAGCAAGATTTTTCAGTTGGGATAAGCGGACCAACTATTGTTGGGAAAAAAGACTCA
>JALNWB010000173.1 GCA_023231105.1 Ignavibacteriaceae bacterium
CAAAAGAAGTTGTAAAAATTTGTACACAGTATGCGCAAACCGGAATGTTCAATATCTTTATTGGAATTTTTTCATTCGCTTTAGCTTTTGCATTTCTTTCCGCTCCAATCAGTCTTGTTACGGGAATGACTGACGACGCAAAAATTGCTGCAAGCGCTTCCGCTTCATTATTTATAAGTTACTTAATTTCGATTGCGCTGTTTGGTTTATATCAAGCGATCTTTATGGCAAATGCCGGCGGAGCCTGGGATAATGCTAAAAAAGTGGTTGAAGTTGATTTAAAAGAAAAAGGAACTCCGCTGCACGATGCAACGGTTATTGGCGATACGGTTGGCGATCCATTTAAAGATACTTCTTCTGTGGCGCTTAACCCGATCATTAAATTCACAACATTGTTTGGTCTGCTTGCAATGGAGATTGCCATTGATGAAAGATTTAGAGCAACAGCTCCATACATCGGGTTTGTTTTCCTTTTAATCGCACTTATTTTTGTTTGGCGGTCATTTTATTCGATGAGAATTAAGAAATCGTAAATAATGCAACCTTGAAGGTTAAGGAAGAAATTGAACCGCAACCTTCAAGGTTACTTTAATCTTTTAATTGATTTGTTCGATTACGAAAAAATCGTTAATTTTAAGCAGAAATTTTTAGATAATTAGTTTCTATTAACCCTGCTCTCATTTTTAGATGAGGGCCTAAATGTCCAAAGGGAGGTGAAACCTTGAGACGAAATAACTATGAAAGTGGAGTTATTATAAATGCTACACTTGACGATACACAGATTGAAACCATTGTTGCAAAGATTAAAGAATTAATTGCAGCCAACGGTGGAGATTTAAAACATACCGATTTATGGGGAAGAAAACGCCTTGCTTACATGATTCAAAAACATAAAGTAGGCTACTACGCTTTTTTCCGATTCGAAGCTCCTTCAGAATTTATTTTAAAGTTAGAAAGAATGTACAAACTTGAAGAAAATATTCTTCGTTTCCTTACTTTAAAACTTGATAAATATGCCCTTGGAGAACTTGAAAAACAATCAGCAAACCAAGCAGTAAAAGCGGAAGTCATCCCTGAGATTCCCATTATAGCCGAAGTTGATGTAAAAGAAAATGAGAAATAATTTTACTATAATATTATGATTAGTCTGGAGAATCTCTATGGCTGACTTGAGAATGCCGGAAATTAATTATGTTACGATTGTAGGAAATTTAACAAAAGATCCTATTTATAGAACCACTACAAATAATACTCCGGTTGTTAATTTTTCTATTGCAACGAACCGAAAATACAGAGACAGTTCCAATGCACTGCAGGAAGATGTTTGTTACATAGGCGTGGTTGCCTGGAATAAATTAGCTGAAAGCTGTAAGAATAAACTTAAAAAAGGTTATGCAGTTTTGGTTGACGGCGAACTTCAAAGTAGAAGCTGGAAAACCGAAGACGGGCATAACAGAAGCGTGGTCGAAATTAAAGCACGAAGAATTCAGTTCTTAAATAAACACCTCAAAGGAAATAATAACTCCAACGGTGGATCAGAAGAACATGAAATTTTTGTTGATGATACTGTTGACTACACCGATGATTCTTTCGATAAATTTTTATCTCCGGAAGAATCAAATTTAATTAACAATGATGATAATAACCGACAAGGTATTTAAAATGAGAAATCAAAAAGTTTGTAGATTTACCGAAGCGGGAGTTGTATATATCGACTATAAAGATACTAAAATCTTGCAGCGGTTTATTTCCGAACAAGGGAGAATTATTCCCAAACGGATTACCGGAACAAGCGCTAAGTATCACCGAGAATTAACTCTTGCTATTAAACGTGCGAGACACATGGCGCTTATGCCTTTTGTTTCCGATACAGTTAAGTAATTGATGAGGCAATGAAATGAAAGTTATTTTAAGACAGACCATCGATACATTGGGCCAAATTGGCGAAATTGTTGATGTGAAAGACGGATACGCTTTGAATTATTTGATCCCAAAGCAGTATGCCTACTTAGCTTTAAAAGGAAACCTAAAAGCTATTGAAGAAGAGAAGAAACAACTACAGAAAAGAAAAGATAAAGAAGTTCTGGAAGCTAAATCCTTAGCAACCGAACTGGAAAAAGTATCTATTCAAATTTCTGTTCAAGTTGGTGAAGAAGATAAAATTTTCGGCAGCGTTACTTCTCAAATGATCGCAGATAAGCTGAAAGAAAAAGGCTTCGAGATCGAAAAGAGAAAAATTGAAATTGACGAGCAGATAAAATCACTGGGCATTTATGATGTTAAAGTGAAATTGCATCAGGCAGTTTCAGCTAACATTAAAGTCTGGGTTGTAAGAGAATAGTACTTTCTTCCCTTAGACCAGCATAGTCCCCAAATGAATAATGAATAACGAACAAGGAATGTAGAATTAAGAAGGGTGAAAACTTCATCATTCATTATTCCTTGCTCAATATTCGATATTCTAAGTACGTTAATAAAGTCTAAAAGGCTGAAGCATCCCGATAGTTATCGGGATTGCTCAGCCTTTTTATTTTTTACTTTCTCTTACACTTTAACTTTTACCACAACTTTTAAAATCGAGGAGTTCACTTTATCCGCTATTCCCGGTTTATGAACTTCATGTGGAAAAATGATCGCGAAAGTTTTTTCATTTAAAGGAAATTGTTTCCCTTCGCCGGTAAAAAATTGGACATCATTCTTTTCATCATATTCAGTAACGGGAGACACTTCGCCAATATCAACAATTCCAATTTGTTCAAATCCGGATGCAACAAATTGAACATCAATATACTTTCTGTGCGCTTCCCATTTCAATTCTTCAGCGGAATGAGTTTCATATCTGTTCACAATCGCAAAAACATTTTCGTCGTATAGTTCATATTTGCCGTTTGCTGCTTGCGAAAAATCTGTCTGCTGCAAATACTCAAATGCAAGTTGGAAGTTTTTGCGCAATCCAAAATAGAGAAAAGCGTTTTGCAGATTATCAATTACCATAACTACGCTGCTTTTTCTTTAAAACCTTTTATCATCCATTTTCTTGCAAGGAACAAACCAACCGGGCTGATGATGGCGATGAATCCGTAGATTAGCCACATCATTTGTGTGTTCATCAATTGCGGGGCAACACCTTCCGGGCAATAGTGCATTAAAAACCAGCCGGAATACAAACTTGTTACTACCTTTGTTAAGAACCAGGGAAACTGTCCGATCCCCATATAAATTCCGGTCATTCCTTTCGGCGCTATTTCTGCAACCCATTGGAGAAATCTCGGCTGCCACATTGCTTCGCCGATTGTCATGATAATTAAATATCCAAAAACCGTGTAGAGGTTTGGACCTAACGCGAGCAGAAATGTTGGTGACGCCATTACAAGCGTTCCTAAAATCATCATCTTGTAAGCGTTTTTAGTTGAGGTAAGTGCCGCGACCATTGGGGTTAAAATAAAAATCAAAATAGGATTGAAGTTGGTAAAGAACTCAAAGTTATCGCTTACAACACCGGTGAATGCTCTATTGAAGTAAGCTGGAAGCGTTAGCCAATTGTGCGCGAATAAAGTTTGTACCGGGATCAAAATAAAAATGAAGTAGAGAAAACGCATATCCTTTAACGGAAAGTTTTTCATGTAATATTTCATTTTATCTTTTAAAGGAAGATTTTCAATTGAATCGTTCTCTTCAGATTTTGAACTAATATCTGTTACGGTAGCGTCTTTAATGGCTTTGTTCGTGATAACGAACATCACTACAAAAATTCCGGCGACAGTAAGAATAACATACACCCAAAAGACGCCGGTTATTGCGAAACTTTTTCTGACTGGAGGCGAAATCAAACCTGGTAAAAATCCACCGAGATTCATTACGGCGTACAACATTGCGTATCCCATTGCGGAAGTTTTTTCAGTTGTAAATTGCTTTACTGCCGCGTATGCAGCCGGCTGATAAATTCCGTAGCCGAGAATGATCCAAAAAATTCCGAACATGGCAACCAAGTGTGGTGATGACCAGAGTCCGTTTGCACCAAATTGGGGACTGATAGTAAGCAAAACTCTTCCAACCAACATTAAGATCAACGAAACGAGAAAGGATTTTCTTACACCTATAATATCAACTGTGGCACCAAGAAAAAGCATGCTTAACGTTATCCCGGCAGTAAGAACACCCACCATTTGTCCGGCGTTAATATCATTTAATCCGATGTCTTTATTGAAGAAAATGGTAAGTAAACCGACAACGCCAAAGTATGTCAATCCCTCAAGTAGGTAAGAAAGATTAACACCCCACAAAGCACGCGGTGCATGAAAGAGATCTATAAATGGTTGAGTTACTTCCGAGATAGTCTGCTGAAAAATGCTTTTGGCGATTGGTTTTTTTTGTTCTTCCATTACATTCCTTTTTGGTTCAAAATGAGGTTAATTATTCTCTGAAATTCTTAATGAAAAATAGAAAGGAACTATGAGAAATAATAAAGGAATTCAATTTTCTTCGAGAAGAAGTACAAGTTACTAACCATTAGTAAACTACGTTTAACCGTAAGTGTTTTATTCTTCCCCCACTTCAAATTCTTTTTCTACGGTAACCGTTTGAGCAGACTTATTGTCTTTGATGTTTACAACAAGCTTGTATTTCCCGGCAGTAAAGGTTGAATCAAGTTCAAATTGAATGTTGAGCTGCTGGTCGGTAAGTTTTTCTTTTTCTTTGTTTGTCATAACATCGGAAAATTTGTTGCGCACCAAGGAACCGTCCGGTTTTTGCAAATCAACGCTGTAACTTAACTCCGAATTAAAAAAACCATCCGCTTCATTTTGCTGAAACCCTTTTACAATTACGGAAGCATTTACTTCCGATGCGCCGTCACCCATATCAAACGCGGCTACTTCGGGATTAATGGCTTGTAATTTTGTTTCTTCTTTTTTACCACACCCGATAATAAAAAGAAATGAAAAAATTACTATTGATAGATATTTCATCTTACACCTTATTTAAATTCTTTGCGTCTCAGCGCCTTTGCGGTGAAAATAACCGCAGAGACGCGAAGACGCAAAGGGAAAATTATCCATTCTTTGTTTTAAATTCATTCATAAATTGAACGAGCGCTTCAGCGCCTTTAAGCGGGAAGGCATTGTAAACCGATGCGCGGATTCCGCCGACGGAACGGTGACCTTTCAACCCGATAAATTGCGCTTTTGTAGCTTCATCAATAAATTTCTTTTCAAGTTCTTCGCTTGGTAAACGCCATGTAATATTCATTAATGAGCGGCTGTCTTTTTCAGCGTGTCCTTTGTAGAATCCTCCGCTTCCGTCAATTGCATCATAGATTAATCCGGCTTTGGCAAGATTCGTTTTGTACATCGCATCAAGTCCGCCGTTCTTTAATAAATATTTTGTTACCAAGGCGATGATATAGATTCCAAAAACATTTGGCGTATTGTAAAGCGAATCATTTTCCGCGTGCGTTTTGTAATTCAACATGGTGTGGAGAGAATCCTGACTTCTTTCCAACAAATCTTTTCTTAGGATAGCCAGGACAACACCTGAAGGTCCGATATTTTTTTGGGCTCCGGCGTAAATCATTGCGTACTTGTTCACGTTAATTTTTTTATGAAAGATATCTGATGAAGCATCGCATACCAACGGAACGTTTCCGACCTCAGGTTCGCTGTGCCATTCGGTTCCGTAAATAGTATTGTTTGACGTGTAATGAACGTATGCGGCGTCGGCGTCAAGTTTCAATTCTTCTTGTTTGGGAATTCGTTTAAAATTTTCCGCTTCAGTTGAAGCCGCAATATTTATGGTTCCAACTCGCTTCGCTTCTTTTAATGCTTTCTTCGACCAGGCTCCGGTGATGATATAATCGGCTTTGTTTTTCGGAGGCATCAAGTTTAGCGGTACCATCGAAAATTGCAGACTTGCACCGCCTTGTAAAAATAAAATTTGATAATCGTCGCTGATATCTAATAATTGTTTTACTCCGTTTTTTGCATCAGCTAAAATTGCATCAAAAGTTTTTGAGCGGTGGCTGATTTCTAAAATTGACATGCCCACACCCGGCAGTGTGAATAAATGTTCTTGAGCTTCTTTTAATACTTCTTCAGGTAAAATTGCCGGACCGGCATTTAGGTTATAAACTCGATTTTCCATGACTTGTTCCTTTTCTTTGTAAAGTTGAGAAATTGCTCATTCAAATTTACGAGAAATTCTTAACACTCTCAATCAGTATTCTGCGGCGGGTTTGTGGGAACCACACTTTGGGAAAGATTTTCTTTTGCCTTCGGAAGGATAATACATATAGTAGTTCCGGCTCCTGCCGCACTTTCAATTGTAATGCTGCCGCCATTTTTTTCAGTTAGTTCTTTGCAGAGCAATAAACCCAATCCGGTTCCCGTTTCGTCGGCAGTGCCTTTAGTAGAGTGTCTTGTTTCTATGTCAAAAATTTTATCCAATAATTCGGGTCCGATTCCAATGCCATTATCACTAATGCAAATCTCAACAAAATCTATTTTCTCTTTAGCCGAAATGATTATCACTCCTTGCGGATTTGTAAACTTGACGGCGTTTGAAACTAAATTTTGCATGATCGACCTAAAACAATATTTATCGGTAAAAACAAAAATCGGATTCAAGATTTTGTTGAAAATTGAAATTTGTTTCTTCTCCGCATTTGCTTTTAGCAGCGTAAGAATCTCAGGCACTTCAGCTAAAAGATTGATAACCACCGGCGTTATTTCAATTCTATTTGTTTGAACGCGCGACCAATCAAGTAAATTCTCGATAAGCGTATAGACGCGTTCAATAAGAGTTTTCAAATACCCGACGGTCTTAACTTTTTCTTCATGTTCCATCGTATCAAATTCTTCGGAAAGAATTTCAGAGTAACCCAGCAAGCCGGTAAACGGACTTTTTAAATCATGAGCAATAATTGAAAAGAATTTATCCTTTGCCGCATTCGCTTCTTCAAGTTCTTTACTCTTTTGAGAGATAGCTTTGTTCTTTTCCTCAAGCAAAGTTTTTAGTCTGCGAATTTTAATAAATCTAAATATCAGTAGCAGAAGGATGCAAGAGACCGCAATAGCAACAATGAGAGAAATTTTATTTCTAGTTTGATGTTTTTCAATTTCGAGTGATTGAATTTTCTTTTCTTTAGTTAGCAGTTCAACTTCCCTTTCCTTTTCATCAATTTCGCTAATGACTCTTAGTTCGGCAACTTTATCATTTGTTGCTGTATTTAAGAGGGAATCGGAAACCATAGAATAGAACTTGTGCATTTCCAGCGCTCTTTGGTATTCCTGTTTTTTCTCGTACAAAGAAGAAAGCGCTAAATAGGCTTGAGCAATATTATTTTTGTTTTGATTAATTTTTGCTTCATACATGCTATAATTAATAGAAGATTCGGCTTCTTCCCAAAGACCTTGAGCGGTAAGAACTTTTCCAAGATTAAGGGTGGTCTTTGAAATCCCGTAACTATCGCGGAGGTTTTGCCAAATGGAAAGCGCCTTCTGAAAATATTCCGATGCTTTTTTATAATCTTTTTTTGCGAAATAAACTTCGCCCAAGTCACTTAGAGAAAATGCCTGTCCTGAAAGGTCATTACTTTCGCTTTTAACCGCTAACGATTTGCTTTGATACGCAATAGCTTTTTCGTATTCGTTCTTTTTGAAATAACTAACTCCAAGATTATTTAATGCTCTGCCAAGAACATATTTGTTCGTAAAATTATTTGCGAACTGCATACAGCGGTTTGTATAACGGATAGCCTCGTCAGGATTGTTAAATTCGTTATAAATATTTGCGATATTGTTCAAGGTAATCCCGGTTTCAAAATCATCATGCAGGGATTCTTTTATTGGCATGGCTTGGAAAAAATAATCGAGTGCGGAAGAAAATTCGCCCCAC
>JALNWB010000174.1 GCA_023231105.1 Ignavibacteriaceae bacterium
GAAAAAGTTACTCCTTCCATTGTGCAGATTACCGTTGTCGCTTCTGTAAATAAAGAAGAGCAAGGACAGAATTTCATGTTCCCGTTTCATGATTTTGAAATGCCGAAAGAACAAGAAGGTTCGGGAAGCGGAATTATCATTAGCGAAGACGGCTATATTTTAACGAATAATCACGTGGTGGAGAACGCTACAAAAGTAACCGTTGGATTGCATGATAAAAGATCAATTGAAGCAAAAGTAATTGGCACCGATCCTTTGACAGATCTAGCCGTAATCAAAATAAATGCGAAAGATTTAAATGTTGCTTACTTGGGAAATTCCGATCAATTGAAAGTTGGGCAATGGGTTATGGCAATTGGAAATCCATTAGCTTTATCTTCAACGGTAACAGCCGGTATAATAAGCGCTTTAAACCGTGGAAGATTAGGTTTATTGAAAGACCAATCTTATGGTGTGGAAAACTTTATTCAAACAGATGCCGCAATTAACCCGGGAAATTCCGGAGGCGCTTTAGTTGATCTTTCCGGCGCCGTAATTGGTGTTAACTCTGCAATTGCCACTAAGACCGGAACTTATATCGGTTATGGTTTTGCAATTCCAATTAACATGGCAAAAAGTGTAGCGCAAGATTTAATTGCACACGGAAAAATAAGCCGTGGATATATCGGTGTGCAAATTAGGGAAGTTGATGAATCACTTGCTCTTTCACTTGGAATGGAAAAACCGACCGGCGTTATCATTGAAAAAATTGTTGAAGGCGGAGCTTCTTCAAAAGAAGATATTAAAACCGGTGACGTAATTTTGAAAATCGACAATCTGTCGGTTGACCAACCAAACCAGTTACAAAGTTATGTAGCCGGAAAGTCAGCCGGAACAAAAATTAAATTGACGATTTTTAGAGACGGTAAAAATATTGAACGCGTCGTTACCCTAAAACCTAAGGATGAAGATAAAACAGAAGTTGTTGATAATTCTTCAAAGAAAGAAAATGAAGTTGAAGAGACCGCCTCAAGTGAAGTTAATTTTGACGCTCTCGGATTAACGGTTAAGAATTTAACATCAAAAGAAAAAGAAGCATATAAAGTTCCAAACGGAATCAAAATTTCTGAGGTGAAGGATTATAGCACCGCTTTTAATCAAGGATTAGGAAAAAATTTGGTTATTACAAAAGCAGATAAAAAAGAAATTAAATCCGTTTCCGAATTCAAAAAAATTATTGAAAATAAAAAAGGTTCGGCAGTTTTTCTGGTCGTTAACGATGACAAAGGAAATTCAAGATTCGTCGGATTGAAAATTCCCGAATAATATTTCAATTAAAGTCTCATTTCAAACCCAATTCCATTTTTGGAATTGGGTTTTTTATTTCTTTCAATTTATCTTTGTATATCAAATTAAGAAAACAGAAAAAAGATATGATCAGATTTTTAACTTCCGGAGAATCTCACGGGAAAGCATTAACCGCAATTATTGAAGGTTTCCCTTCAAACTTACCAATAACCAACGAGTATATTAATTTTCATCTCGCACGCAGACAAGCCGGCTACGGACGCGGCTTGCGTATGAAAATTGAAACCGATAAAGCGGAAATTCTTTCCGGGATCCGATTTCAAAAAACGCTCGGTTCTCCTATTTCTTTGCTGATCAGAAACAGCGATTGGGAAAATTGGATCGAAAAAATGTCTCCCGAAAACAAAAAAGGGAAAGTTGAAAAAATTACAATCCCAAGACCGGGACATGCTGATCTTGTCGGTGTTTCAAAATATAATTTTGATGACATACGGAATTCAATTGAGCGTTCGAGTGCGCGGGAAACGGCTGCGCGTGTTGCGGTAGGTTCTGTTGCGAGAAGATTGTTGGAAGAATTTGGAATTACGATCGGAAGTTTTGTCGAAAGTATCGGCGGGATATACCCGAAGAAAAATTTTGCGGATGAACTTTTCAATAATAAAAAAGAATTCGAGGCATGGGAAATATCCGAGTTGGCTGATAAAAGTCAAGTGCGCGTTTTGGAGAAGAACCACGAAGAAAAAATAATTAGAAAAATTAAACTTGCTAAAAAACGGGGCGATACTTTGGGTGGAACTTTTTATGTAACCGCTTCCGGTTTACCGGTTGGATTAGGAAGTTTTGTTCACTACGATACCAAACTTGATGCCGACATCGCTCACGCATTCATGTCTATCAACGCAGTAAAAGGAGTTGAAATCGGAACCGGGTTTGCATGCGCGGATGCTTTTGGTTCAGCTTCGCATGATCAAATTATTTATAATAAAAATATCACAAGAAAAACTAATAGAGCCGGCGGAATTGAAGGTGGAGTTTCAACCGGGTTACCTATAATTGTTAAAGCCGCAATGAAACCGATTGCGACCTTGATGAGTCCAATTGCCTCGATTGATTTGACAAACTTTAATGCGGTTGATGCGCGCAGAGAGCGAAGTGATTTTGTTGCCGTTCCTGCGTGTGCGGTTATTGGTGAATCAATGCTTGCATGGGTATTGGCAAAATATCTTCTGCTTAAATTCGGCGGTGATTCGCTTGAAGAAACAAAGGACAATTATCATTCATATTGCAACAAACTTGAAGCGCGAATCCGTAAAAATTTTAAGTCGAAATGATAGAAGTAAAAACTTTTACATTTAATCCTTTTTCGGAAAATAGTTATCTCGTTTGGGAAAAGGAATCGAGACAAGCGGCTGTTATTGATCCGGGATGTTTCTCCTCGAAAGAAGAAAATGAATTGAAAAACTTCATCCTTCGCAAACAACTTTCCGTTAAATATCTTTTCAATTCTCATTGTCATCTGGACCATATCTTTGGAAATAATTTTGTGTTAAAAGAATTCCAACCGCAATACTTTATCCCGGAACTTGATAAAACATTGTTAGAGAATGCGCCAACACAGGCGCGGTTATTCGGTATGGAAATGGCTAACGTTCAACCTGCGAATAGTTTCTTTTCGGAGGAAACTTCTTTATTTCTTGGCGTTGATGAGATCAGATTTTTATTTACTCCGGGACATAGTCCGGGAGAATTCTGTATCTATTTTCCGGGGAATTTTGTTTGTTTTACGGGAGATGTGTTATTTCAGAATTCAATTGGAAGAACAGATTTGATGGGTGGTAATTATAAAACACTGATAGACTCGATTAAAGAAAAACTTTTTACACTTCCCGAAGAAACCATTATATATCCCGGTCACGGCGATTCATCAACGATCGGCGAAGAAAAGGAACATAATCCTTTTTTTTCAGTTAATTAGCGAACCTGTGTTTCGCCCTACAACTTTACAGAAGATGGGTTATCTATTAAATATTTCTTTTCGAACCGTGACTTTTTTCAGCATTGCCATATTTACTTCAACGCCTATGCCCGGTTTCGTTGGAACTTCCATTGTTCCATCTTTATTAACAACAAACTCCGGTTCAACAATATCATCTTTGTAATATCTTTTACTCGCGGAAATATCTCCCGGCAAAGTAAAGTTAGAAAGAGAAGCAAACGCAACGTTTCCGGCTCTGCCGATTCCCGATTCCAGCATACCGCCATGCCACACGGGAATATTTTTAGAAGCGCAGTAATCGTGAATTAATTTTGATTCGGTAAATCCGCCAACGCGCCCCGGTTTGATATTAATTATTCTACAGCTATCTAATTCAATAGCAGCGCGGGTATCATCAAGCGAATGAATGCTTTCATCAAGACAGATTGGAGTTTTAAGTTCGCGCTGTAGTTTTGAATGATCATAAATATCTTCATAACCAAGCGGTTGTTCAATCAACAAAAGATTATAATCATCCATCTCTTTGAAGATTTTAATATCATCTAAAGTATAGGCGGAATTTGCATCAACTTGTAAAAGGATATCCGGGTATTCTTTTCTTAGTGCTTTTACCAATTGAAGATCATTTCCCGGAGCAATTTTAATTTTAATTCTTTTGTACCCTTCCTTTAAATATCTATCAACCTTTTTGAGCAGTTCATTTATGGAAGATTGAATTCCGATGCTGACGCCTACATCTATTTTCTCTCTAACACCGCCGAGCATTTTAGAAAGTGAAATCCCCTTTGCTTTTGCCAGTGCGTCCCATAGAGCTGCTTCCAAACCGGCTTTCGCCATCATATGCCCACGGACTTTACTCCACTTCGGGATTGCTTCATCAACACTATTTATTTCTTTTCCGAGTATAGCGGGAATTAAAAAATCCGAAAGAATATGCCACGCAGTTTGAACCGTTTCATAAGAATAAAACGGAGTTCCTTCCGCAACACTTTCGCCCCAGCCGGTAAAACTATCTCCATCAACTCTAACGATGATATGTTCTTCATCATACTCGATCCCCATTGACGTTACAAATGGTGATACCAATTCCATTTTAATGTGGATGAGTTCGATTCTTTCAATACGCATTTTAATTCCTTAAAAAATATTGATGAAAAGAAGTTGTTCCTTCATTGTTTAAAATATCCAAAGCCCCATAAAAAAATAACGAATCAAGACTCATTAGTCGTTGCTGAAAAAATATCTTACGTAAAGTAATAAAAGGCATTATAAAGAAAAATAAATAAATTGGGAATAATAGAAGAAGACTTTTGACAGTTCAACGGAGACACTATAGTACAAGTCAATGCTGTATCAACTGCTTGCAGATTCAATTTAAGAAAATTCTATGCGATTTTCTTGTTGCCAATTTTGAAATGGTTAAAAAATCGAATTACAACAAATTATTTTCTCCTGTTTCTGAGATTCAATGCTCACCCTCTTGTCTTTGCTCAATAAAAATGATTCTTCAACAACGATTTGATAAGTTTTTTGAAGTAGTAAATTGTCAACGGTGTCGTGAGTTTTTAAGATAGATAAGTATAGATTTCATTCCATCCGGGTCAATTGTTCACTTCTGCTTGTTTATCATAATCGTGTCGCCTTAATCTAAAATCAAGCATGATGTTTATTGCAGGCATTTCCTGTTATTTTTCTTCTTTAAAACTATCTTGCATACTTAACGTACATCGCTGTCTCTATCAACCATGTAAACAAAAGAAAGAGCTACCGTCCATTCCGATTTTTGCGGAATATTAATCGCGTTCAAAATAAAACTATCTGCAATTGTAAGTCCTGCCTGAAATGAAAAAAATGAATTTTGTTTATCAACAAAGTTGTGAGAGACCATATTGAATTCCGGATTCGTCTCTTCATTATAAAAAACACCAAGTACAGGTTTTGAGAGGAAAGAGAATTTCACTTCATCAAAAACTTTAAATAACTCAATCGCTCTAAATCCAACATGATTTAATTTGCCGGGACCCATTTGAATCGCTTGATCGAGATAGACGTAGAATAAAGTGATATCGGCGTTCCGGTAATCATCGGTTATGCTCATAAGTTGTCCTTGCCTTAACTCGCTATTTTCTCTTAACGCGGTGCTGCTTATAAACATTCCTTGACTCATTCCGATTGCTGCGGGACGAACAAAAAGATTTTTTTCTCCCCAGAAAAGTCCGCCAAGTTGAAAATCGTAATTCTCTTTATGCTTCCAAATAAAAATTGAACTTGGGAATCCATCAGGGCGGTATGGTGCCCATCTACCAACTGCAAGCGTTCGAACATTTTCTTTCTGTTGCGTGCTTTTGATGTATCCTCCTAAAACAAAAGTGTTGAAAGGACCTTCAACTATTCCGGCAAATCCATAACGTGTATTCATCAGATTATCAATTTTCCCTTTGCCGATTAATCCAACAAGCGAAAATGAACTTACAACAAACTTACCGACAAAATAATTTGAATTAAGAATTGTGCGGCGATAAGAGGAATGGCTACCTATCGTATAACCGTCAAAATATTCCGAACCAACACGAAACCAAAGATTGGCTTGTGGTCTAAATGTCAATCTTGAATAAAAAGCTTTACCCGGTAATGCGGTATCTTTTATTACATCATAAGTTCCGCCAAGATCAAGTTGAAGACGATCATCATCATTGATTGGAAATAGAACAGCACCGCCCGTGATTTCTTTAACGCGTAGTTCATTCCTGTTGTTCAGATTATTATTTGCTATCTTGAAAAAAAGAGTTTTGTTTCGCTGATCTTTCTTATAAAAATTGAATGACGAAATATTTTGTCCATCTTCTTTTAAACTGGATAATTGAAATTCCCACGTTGCCGGCATCGGCGGACCAAAAACCGAATAACGCGAATCGCTATTCCCGCTGGTTCTTGTATGTTCGGTTTGAGCATGTGATGTTGTAATGAAAGAGAAAAATAAAAGCGATAACAAACAACAACTTAATTTCATAAACAGAAAATGTCCTTTCGAGTTTCCCGATTTTTGGATTTGTTTAATTATTTCTTTACGCCAAGATGCAATGATGAAATATCCATTATATACGGACTTAATTTTCTGTCTCCATTTTTACCATCACGATTTGAATCAAACGTTAACAAATTTCCATCGGGAGAAATAACCGGGAATCCGTCAAAAGCATCATTGTAAGTTAGGCGGGTTTGCTCGCCGGTTTTTAAACTCATCAAATAGATTTCATAATTGTGTGGAGGGAGAACTTTCACAAAGACAAAATGATCTCCATCAGGCGCCGGGTGCGGAGCCCAGTTTGTACCGCTGTCGTTTGTAATCCGTTTTCTATTTGAACCGTCACCATTCATCGTGAAGATACTCATCGGCATTCCGCGTTGCGCTTGATCTTTTATATCCCAAGCACGGCAAATGATTGTTTGGTCATCGAAAAAAAATGATCCGCCTTCCTGCCATTCGGGAGTAAAAGTGATTTGTTGTTGTTCACTTCCATCGGGTTTCATTTTCCATAAATCTAATTTTCCGTCAATCTGACGGCTGAAAAGAATCCACTTTCCATCCGGCGAAACGGAAACTTCCGCGTCATAAACTTTATTATCGGTTAATCTTTTCACGTTGCTGCCATCGAGGTCGCATAGATAAAGTTCGGCTCCCTGCGGATAATCTTTCGGATCGGAATAATTTCCTTTAGACATTTCAAGATTATCTTTTGTTGAAGTATAAAGAAGATGTTTTCCATCCGGGAAATAAAATGAACATGCATCTTCGCCTTTATCATTGATACGCAAAATGTTCGTTCCATCAATGTTAAAAGTATAAACTTGATGAACCGGATCGCCTTTCATCTTTGCATTTCCAATCATACTCTTCCCGTCAGGTGAAAAATAAAATTCCGCGCCTTCATTAATGTTCGGAATTGCCCAAACTTTCAATTCTTTTTGTTCTTGCGATTGCCCGTAATTCTGCATTGCTGAAAGACAAAAGAGTAAACTTACAATGAAGAAAAGTTTTGAAGTGGACACGGTTTTGGTAGTTAGAAAAAAAGTAGTTAGAAAAAAATTTTTCATTTTAAACTCCTGAATGTTTGTTAAAATCAATGCTCGTTTTTTACTTAGCCATCAATTCAATTTTTGTGTTAAGTTCTTTTCCATCGCGTAAATAAAGGACATCAACAACGTTGCCGGGTTGAAAACTCTTTAACGCCTCCGAATATTCGCGAAGGTTAGTAACTTTGAATTGTCCTAGTTTTACAATCACATCGCCTTTTTGAAGTCCACCTTTTGCCGCTGGAGAATCAGGAGATAGATCGGCTATTTTTACACCTTCACCTGAGAATGTAAAATCGGGAACACTCCCTGTTGAAACTTTTCTATCACCTGCCGGAGCTGCTTGTGGTTTTTTAGTTTCACTGATTGCTTGTCCCTGAAAATTGAGAGGTTCGATTCTATCTGCCAGATACAACAAACCTTCTTGCGCAATTGCGGCAACTTTAATTAATCCGGCTCCATCA
>JALNWB010000175.1 GCA_023231105.1 Ignavibacteriaceae bacterium
TATGAAAAAGTTTTTAATAAGTATTTGGGAATTGAAAAAATTATTTGGTTAGGTAAAGGAATTGCAGGAGACGACACGCACGGACATGTTGATGACTTGTGCCGTTTTGTAAATGAAAAAACAGTTGTGCTTTGCTGCGAAGAAAATCCGCAGGACGAAAATTATTCGTTACTAAATGAAAATGCAGAAAGGTTGCAGCAAAAAACCACCGCATCAGGAGATAAGTTAGAAGTGATCTCACTTCCTATGCCTTCTCCACTAATGTTTGATGGAATGAAACTTCCGGCGAGTTATGCAAATTTTTATATCGCAAATAACATCGTGTTAGTTCCAACGTTTAATGATGAAAAAGATAGAACTGCTTTAGGAATTCTCTCCGAACTTTTCCCGGAAAGAAAAGTTATCGGTATCCACGCGGTTGATCTTGTTTGGGGATTGGGAACGCTGCATTGCCTATCGCATGAAATACCGAAAATGTAATTGATAATCGTGGTTAAAAGTTATAAGTTAAAATTAAAGATCTACCGTATTTTGATAAAACAATAAATAGGTTTAGTTATGTCATACAATCTAAATGTAATTGTTGAAAAAGACGAGGAGGGATATTATGCTTATTGCCCGGAGCTTGAAGGCTGCCAAACGCAAGGCGATACTCTTGATGAAACGATGGTAAATATTAAAGAAGCTATCGACCTTTATTTGGAGACGTTGAGTGAGGAAGAAAAAAAAGAAATCATCAGGAATGAGATATACATTACCAATTACGAGGTGAAAGTTGCCTAAACTGCTCCGGCTGAAAGTTTACTGCTTGATTTCGGGTTTAAGTTGATGAGAACGAAAGGGAGTCATAAGATATATTTCAAGGAGAAATTAAGAATTGTACTTCCATTTCATTCGGGGAAGATTTTACATCCAAAAATTATTAGACGGGTTTTTAAAGCGATAGAGGGGTGATTTTTAGGGCAGCTAAATGAGGAGCAGTAATTAGAATCATCAAGTATCATAATTTAAAGAGGTTTGATATGAAACATGGCAAAATGGATCAAATTTTCTTAATGACTTTAGGGGGAATGTTGGGGAGTATCTTAATAGGGTTTATTTTTTTCAACACTTCAATTTTTAGCCCGACACAATCGAATTTTCAGTTTGTTGCTTGCGGATTTATGGGAGCTTTATTCTTTAGCTTATTAGAGTATAAATCCCTCAAAGAACAAATTTTTGGGATATTATTAATGCTATTTCTGAACCTTGTTATTTTTACTGGAAGATCGTTATCAATAAACTATTTAGTAAGAGATGTTTTTTTTGTAGGGAGTTTAATTCTTTCCGTTAAGCTTTATTACCAATTCATAAAAAAGAATCCGCAAATAAAATTTTATTTGAGATGTTTTGCTTTGGCTTTAATCTACGGTTTAATAAATACTGTATGCGGAATTATTGTCTATATGATAAACGCAAAAGCCGGTTTCCCGCCGACAGAATTTATTTATATCATGGCGCGGTACGGTATTTTAATTGGATTTGGCATCGGGTTAGGAACGGATTTCTATTTTCAGAATAAAAAACAATTAAACGATTGGTTAGGAATAAAAACGGCATAATATAAAATTGATGGAGATAGGAGTTTGGTTAAAGGAATAAAAGAAGAAAAATGAGAATGGAAATTTTTAATTATTTATTTAACGGAGTTGTGTTTTATGATGACGCACCGTTAGCCAGCAATAAGAAAGGAGTTCTAAAACATGAAAACTATAATTCGAAATATTTTTTTGTGTTTCATTATTTCTGTTTTCACTATAAGTTGCGAACACAGTGCCTCAACTCAAATCGATAGTGAACAATTACATGGTTCATGGCAATGGGTTAAAACAGAAGGCGGATTTACTGGCACCGGTGGACCCAATAATACACCGGAAGCAGCCGGCTATACCGCAAAAGCAATTTTTAAACCTGAAGGCATTGCTCAGTTTTTTAGAAATGATACATTGATCAATCAATCCAAATATTCCATAATTAAGGATACATCCCACTCTCAAGTAATCAATTTACTCCATCTTACAGGGAACGAAAATTATCTCGACCAGCGAATCGATTTTCGAGGAAATGATTCATTAATTTTAAGTGATAATGCAATGGATGGCTTTTATTATTTTTATATTAGAATTAAAAATTAGAACACCCTTCGAAAGAGAAGAATGGGAAAACCAAATCGTTGGAAAACTTTACGCGCGTTAAGAGTACTTAAGTATTTTGGAATAGATAATTTATTTGACAGTGTAGCACATTAACTTAACATACCATTAAATACCAGAAAAGTGATTGATAAAAAAATGAAAAAATTTAATTTGATTATCAGTGTTATCCTTATTCATAGTTCTCTATTCGCTATAAATCCGGAAAAGAAATACATATTAAAACCCGAATGGTATAATATTATTTATGAAGAAATATCATTTGCTACCTCAGATGGTTATAAACTTAAAGGATGGTTTTATCCCGCGCAAGATTCTTCTAAACTATTACTCACTTGTGATACAACTTTATGTTATAAGAATTATAAAGAGGTAGATGATGTTCAAAAACCAACCATTATAATCTGTGATGGTGACGCGAAAAATATGTCCTGGCTGCTTTGGTATGCAAAACAATTGGTAGTAAAAGGATTTAATGTTTTTACTTTCGATTGGAGAGGATTCGGGGAAAGTGATAATTGGTCGACCGAGCGAAACTATTTATCCTATTCCGAGTTTCTTTTAGATTATGATGCGGCAGTGGATTATGTTAAAAGTAGAAATGAAGTTGATACATCAAAAATAGGAGTATTTGGTTTTTCAACTGGGGCATATTTATCTTTTGCCATTGCTGCAAAACGAAATGATATTTCTGCATTCGCCGGACGAGCATTAATGACAAGTTTTAATGATATACTACCAATTTTAAAAAAATTAACTCCTGATAGAAATTTAATTGCACCTCCAAATTATCCTTCAGAATTAGAACCAATTAATGCTGCCGAGAAAACAAATATTCCGGTTTTTTTAATTGTTGGGGAAAAAGATAACAGAACGCCAATTTGGATGTCGGAAAAAATTAAATCAAAGATCAAAAGTTATTGTGAGTTATGGGTGGTTCCCAACGCGGAACATGGTGGAGTCAATAGTCCAGAATGGGCAGCAACTGAAGAATTTTTTAATAGGCTATCATTATTTTTCAAACAATATCTTTAAGAAAAAATCGCTAACCTATTTAGTCCGACTTTAGGGATAGTATAAAAAAAGCGCAAAAAACATCAGATGGTTGTTTACTTGTTAGCTGTTGCATATACCACAAAATTAGAATTGACTGAAAAAATTAAACGATGTAATTTTATTTCAGAAAGAAGGAGATAACAAATGAGAAACCTATTCACATTAATAGTCATTTTGTTTTCGGTTTATAATTTAAAAGCACAGAATAATTTTCAAACCGATATTATAAAAACTTCAGCCGGTGATCTGAAGATAACTTTTATCGGACATGCTTCTTTAATTTTTGAATTTAAGAACATGATAATTCATATTGATCCTGTGAGCAAATATGCCGATTACTCCAAATTACCAAAAGCCGATTTGATTTTAATTACTCACGAGCATTATGATCATCTTGATTCTAAAGCGATAGAGTTGATTAAAAAAGATGGTACAAAATTATTCTGTAATGAAGTCTCTCTTCCAACAGCAGCGGGCGGTTCTGTTTTAAAGAACGGGGAAACAGTTTCATACAAAGGAATAAAAATTTCAGCAGTTCCAGCTTATAACATCGTCAACAAAAGAGAAAACGGCGAAGCTTTTCATCCTAAGGGAATTGGAAATGGGTATGTGCTAACTTTTGCAAATGTTAAAATTTATATAGCCGGTGATACGGAAAATATTTCGGAGATGAAAAATCTTAAAGGAATTGACTTTGCTTTTCTGCCGATGAATTTGCCTTACACCATGACTCCCGCAATGATTGCCGATGCGGTTAAATTGTTTAATCCCAAAATTCTTTATCCGTATCACACCGGAAATACTGATGTGAATGAATTAGTTAAACTTTTGAAAAATAAAAAAGATTGTGAAGTAAGAATTAGAAAAATGAATTAGAATTTTTTTGAATAGGTTTAAAATGATAAACCTCCAATGCATAGAAAACATTGGAGGTTTTTAATTGTTCAAATGTTAAACGTTAGCAGTTTCAACAGCAAAAAGTTTTGTAAACTCTTTACCGCTTCTCTTTTCCCAATTCTTTTTGTGGTATCCATATCCGGCAATGATTGGCATTGCAAGTGTAGCTTCTGCATACACCATCTGCTCGTAAGTTGTTTCAACTTTTCCCCATGAGCTTGCTTCTTTCAAAGTAGAGCCGGAAAGTCCGCCGTCTCTTTCATCGGCAACCGTAATTTGTACGGCATATTTGTGCATCGGAACATTTTCTTGTAAGAGGTCTGCGGCAACAACAATATCCTGCGTAAAGTTTTTCGGAACACCGCCGCCAATCATAAAGATACCGGTATCTTTGCTCGCCAATTTAATTTTTGTAAGTTCAAGAAAATCCTTTGCGGAATCGAGTGAAACATGTTTATCGGGATTTTTTGTCTGGTGCATTACAAATCCAAAGCCGGCGGAGCAATCCGAAAAAGCCGGAACGAAAATCGGAACATTCTTTTTATAAGCTGCGAAGATAACCGAATCATCAACTTTGGGTCCGCCGTTGTTGTCTAAATATTTTCCAAATTCATAAAGCAATTCGCGTGATGAATAAGGACGCGGCTCCAAGCTATCGAAAATCTTTCCGGTTGTTTCGTCGCAGATGCGAAGTTCTTCTTCATCGATGTACGTGTCATAAATTCTATCAATCATCAAATCGCGGAGTTCGTTATCATCGCTTGCAGGTGTTCCGAGATAATGTTTAAAGCCAAGCGCTTCAAAGAAATCCTGGTCAACCATAACTGCACCGGTGGAAACGATGGCATCTACCATGTTGTTCATAATCATATCGTACACAATTTTCTTCAAACCAGCGCTGAAGAGACTCCCGGCAAGCGTAAGGATAACGGTACATTCTTTATCATTCAACATCATATCATAAATTTTTGATGCGCGGTAAAGATTTCGTGACTGAAAAGCCATGCTCTCCATTGCATCAACAAGCGGAACAACGTTATGTTGTTTCATATCAAAATGTCGGATTGTCTTTTTTAAATAATCTGTTTTATTTCTCATTTGTTTTCCTCGTGAAATTAAATTTTTAGTGTGCAAAGATACGGTAAAAAAAGAAAATTTTATAGAAGGATTTTCTTCCCTATAAGATGTTGCACTTCGGTATCCCCCATTTTGAAAGGAAGTTTTTCCACAAAAGTAAATCCGGTTTTTTCATACCAATGCAACGCGTTGACGTTGTTGTCCATTACGCCGATCCAAATTTCGGAGAATTCTTTCTCTTTGGCAGTTGCAAAAGCGATATCCATGAGTTGCTTTCCGATTTTTAATTTCTGAAACTCCGGTAAAACATAAATTGAAGAAAGATAAAATCTAATCTCTTCATTATCGATTGATAATTTTAACCAGCCGACAGCTTTGCCGCCAACTTCCGAAACAAAACAAAATGCGTTAGTGTTGTTGAAAAGTTCTTCTAATTTGTTTGCATTGTAAGTTTGGTTAAGGTAAAAAGTCAAATCTTCTTTTGGGATGAAAGAAGAATAAGCTTTGTCCCACGACTCTTGCAAGATTTTATAAACTTGTGCAAAGTCGTTTTTATTCCAAGGTCTAAAAGTTACTTTTGATTCTTCCATGAGTTTCTAAAAAAATATTTTTGCGATTCGTAAAATTCCTTGTTTCCAACGGACACGGTGCGAGATTCCGCTTGCGGCTTGAATCTTGTCCACATTCTCCAAATACCATTTGAAGTTGCGAAGAAGCGCGTCTTTATTAGAGAATTTCGGTTTGTATCCGAGAATTTTTTCTGCTTTTTCGATCGATACAAATGAATCCTTTGAGGCAGTTTCATACACCCATTTATAGAGTGGAGATAATTTTAACGCTTCTAAAAATCTGAGAAATAAGATAATCGGCTTTTCGGGCAGACCGGTAATTTTTTTACCAAAGCCTGCGTAATCTAACACAGCTTGATAATCTTCTTTCATAGTTGTGAATTTTTTCGCCCCAATATTGAACGTATCATTTGCAATTTTTTCGTCAAGTGTAGCGCAAAGAAGAATTGCTTCGCAAAGATCTTCAACATCAAGTAGTTGATAGCGGTTGTTGCCGCTTCCTATCATCGGGAAACCTTTTCCATCTTTCGCCCAATCGTAGAGCAGATCAAATACGCCAAGCCTTTCCGGACCGATGAATGATTTCGGACGGAGAATCGGAATGCATATTCCCTGTTTTCTGAATTTTAAACATTCTTCTTCGGCGAGAATTTTTGCCTTCCCGTATGGTCCAACACCGTCAAGTTTATCATTTTCAAATAAAGGATGATGATCAGGAATTCCATAAACCGCTGTGGATGAAATATGGATAAATCTTTTTACTCCGGCTTTGATGGATGCTGTGAGTAAATTTTTTGTCCCGTCAATATCAGTTGAAAAAATATCTTGTTCGGAATAAAGCGGTAGCGCTGCCGCGGTGTGGACAACAATATCGATGTTTGTTACAGCCTCTTCAACCGTACGTTTGTTTCGAATATCACCCTTAATAATTTTTATTTTGCCTTGAACATCTTCATAATTAAAATCAACAATATCAAGTGATGTTACATCGTGATTATTATTTAATAAATAGCGGACTAAATTTATCCCAAGAAATCCGGCTCCACCGGTAATTAAAAATCGCATTAAAACAGTTCCTTAAAAAGTGAACGAAATTCAAGGTTAAAATTACTATTTTTGAGGTGCTAAGAAAAGAGATAACTTGATTTGGAAAAATTAATTAAAAATATACGCAAAGAACACGATTTTCTTTTTGGGTTCGGACTTTCAGTCGGTTTGCACTTGTTGCTGTTGTTTTTGGCAATAGTATTAAGGAACGGTATTCTTCTCTCAAGCAATGGCGCGCAGAAATCATTGGCTACAAAAATGCGCTTTCTGTTTGAAAATAATTTTTCCAACTCCTCAAATATTAACCCGGGAATAATTGAAGGGAAAAAACTTCTTCAAAAAAGTGATGCTTCTGTTGCAACACCGGTACCGGTCTCCGGCGGGCTTTCTTCTCCCTTTGCAAATGCCGACACTGCTTCTTTAACGCAATATTATTCGGAAACTTCTCTAAATGTAAAACTAAAGTTCCCTGTCGGCTGGACATACATCGACCAAAATGTAAAAAAGAAATTGGATGGTGTAACTTTTTATGGCGATCCGCGGATTTTTAATCCGCCTCCTTACGTCCATCTTGAGGTAGTTGAAAAATATTTGTTTAATCCATCCCGTTATACGGAAAAAGCCCAAAATTCAAATTATGAGTATTACTATAATGCCCCGGAAGAACTTGAGGGAACCTTTTCGCAAACTATTTATATCAAAACCGACATTGATGAAGATTTTATTATAAAACTTATAGTTAAAGGGAAAGAGCCTTTTTATCGTTTTTTGCCATCTTTTTGGGGAATTGTGCAATCTTTTGATTTTGGAAGCTCATTTTTTTAGCAAATCCCGATTTTTATTCGTAAAATTACTATTCAAAATAATTGACTTTTTAGTCTTGGAAGTTTATTTTTAAAGCCTTTATAAAAACGAATTTAAAAATTCGGAGGAATTTTACGTGAAACAAGAAAAATTGACCAGATTTATTAAACCGGAA
>JALNWB010000176.1 GCA_023231105.1 Ignavibacteriaceae bacterium
CTACTATAGCAGAAAGGGGAAGCATAAAAATGATATTTATTGTTGCGGCTTTTCTTCCTTCATGAACATTTTTGGTTGCCATAAACCGCATAATCAAACCCATGTTCATAAAGAGAAATCCGACCGAACCGGCAATCCCATCTTCCCAAAACGTTCCTACAGAATTAAATTCTGCCGGGGAATTAAAATGTGCCAGAGGAAGTTTCCAGGCTGTTGGGAGTAAACCCCAAAATGAATGCCATCCGCCAACGTACGCAATACCGAGAAAGAAAACTAAAAACCCGGCAGTGAGGAGCATTATTCCTTGAACAAGGTCGGTAAAAATAACTGCCGTTTGTCCGCCGAACGTAATGTAAATTCCTGTAATAACCGCAGTGATCCAGATTAGCCCCATTAGGGTTATATGAAATTGCACTCCGAAGATAGTAAGATATTCCGGCATAAGTGGCATAATGGCTTTTCCCATGGTGAGAAAACCGATGCCGACATATCCGACTAAATAAAGAAGTTGTAAAATGGTAACTAAAAATCGTGCGGAGGGGGAGAATCTTCTTTCAAAATATTCTGGGATTGAACGAACGCGTGAATAGATTATGATCGGTAACCATCCGAAGAGAAAGAAGGGGACGAAAAACCAATCATTCATATACGACATTGAAGAAGAAAATCCGTATTTAAAACCCATAGCAGAATATTTAACAAAGCTATGGCTGCTGATTCCGGTAGCGACAATAGACATGGCGATAATCCACCAGGTAAATCTTCTTCCGCCGAAAAAGAAATCATTTGTATCTTTATTATATTTGGCAAAGTAGGTGCCGAAGAGCAACATTGCGATCATGTAAATAACCAGAACGATCCAGTCTAACTCTGTGCCTATTTGATGTATTGGTTGCATAAAGTTCCTATAAATAAAGTGCGGCGATGATTAAAAAAGCGTGAATAATGGCAAAATAGAAATAGCCGAAGATGAGGACTTTCCACCAGAAACGATCCCGCTTTAAGCGCATATCAATAGCTCTTGTTCTTCGAATAAGAATCATTCCTGCAAGAAAGAAAATACCGCCGCCAACATACAAGTAGATGAAGGGAAGCCAGGTGTTAAAAAAATAATCGGTCATAAATTTTCCGTTTTAAATTGAATTTTTTTTTAAGAGTACTACATAAGTTAAGAACGTGGTGAAAGAGTACCAAATATTTTTCACTTTGGGAGTCGGAAAAATATATTGAACAAAATAAATAAATCTAAAAGAGAGGATTTATAAATTTTAGAGTCTTCTCTTTTTATTTTCGTTGCAACTAACTGATAAATATATTAGTTTGCATAAAAAGATGAATGCCCGGTGAATAATTGAAACGTTTTAACTACATAGTCCTGATCTGCATTTATTGCCTATCCGGAATGTTGTACCTTGCCAGCCAGGGAAAAACTTTTTTATTATGCCAAAACAGTGTTTCTACTAAAAACTCATCACCTGCCCAATCGTTCATTTTTACTTCCAAAATACCAAAACATATTATTCCGTCTGTTCAGACGACTATCGACACTCACACATGCAATTCTGCCGGAAACGATATATCCTACAAAGAGTTTAGTGAAATTATTCCCGATGCCAAAACCGAAAACTGTTTTGAACCTTCAATAACACAACCATTCAATAAAGCGCCCCCCACAGCTTAGTTTTCATTCTTCAATTTCATTTAATCAAAAAACAATAGCCGGATAACTCCCAGTGGTTTAACTAGTTGGGAGACAGCCATTGATTTTTATTTTTACTTAATTTTATGAAAGTGAGTACACAATGGATACTGAAAATAAAAAAGATAACACCGGTAATTACGCACTTGCCTTAGTAATTATGTTGGTATTAGGCGTTATAATTATTGTTGTTAAACTAATTCTTGGTATGTAATTCCAATTTTAGTAGCAAGGTAGATCACAACGGTTAACCTTTACAGAGTTTGAGGGTTCGATGAATATAGAATACG
This sequence comes from Ignavibacteriaceae bacterium, assembly GCA_023231105.1. Classification (GTDB taxonomy): domain Bacteria; phylum Bacteroidota; class Ignavibacteria; order Ignavibacteriales; family Ignavibacteriaceae; genus UBA1563. The sequence continues at coordinate 1,990 of JALNWB010000176.1, forward strand.
ATCCTCTCTACGAAAAGCATTTAGATCATCTTGTCAGCTATCAGCTGGTGAGATGATCAAAGATGTTTTCTTGTGGTGAATATTTAGTCAAATAGACCAAGGAAATACTATATGGAAAAGACCGAATTTTTTGAAACTGCTGTGCAACATGGGTTTTATGGCTTAGATAAAGGGGGACTGAATGGGAAAAAAGATAATGTACGCAAATACTGGGAGGATATCTCTATAAAAACGGTCATCAGACGTCCGATTCTGAATTTACTAAATCATAAAGCAGAATTGCGAGTTGTTGATCTTGGTTGTGGCAGTGGAGAAGGATACGAATTATTAACGCATATCCCGCCGGTTAATAAAACAACAATTCAACGTGATTTTGTGTTGACCGATGCTAATATTCAGTTATACCTTGGTGTGGATATTTCCCCATCAATGATTAAACAAGGCAGAGATAACTTTAGCGGGAAAGATAATGTTCGGTTCATTGAAGGAAATTTAGCTGCCGATCATAGTTTCTTGAATAAAGGTCCATTTGATATTTATTTCTCAAGTTATTCTTCACCGTCTCATTTTACAGATATTGAACTCAAAAACCTTTTAGAACATATTTTTAATTCAAATTCGGATGAGTTTGTGTTGGCGCTTGATCTGTTTGGAAAATATTCTCCTGAATGGCCTCCTTATTGGGATCGTAAAGATGTAGAAATGCACGCATACAATATGTCATGGCTATATCCAACAGAATCGCCTGAAAAAACAAATGCAGAAAACTACTTTGTCCGTTATTGGAGCACCGAAGAAGTTAAAACCATTATTATGGGGATAGCTCATAAAGAAAATCGCAAGGTAACGGTTAATTTTGTTGACCGGTCAATTCTCGTTGGAAGACACATGGCAACAGGTTTTTATAATCAACATCCTCAAAACTTGCGGCTCGAAGTAAACAAGCTCTTTGACCGTGATTACCGCGGGGCGGTTGAACAGTTACATGCGGATATTTCATGTCTGGACTCTTTTAAGGAATCGCACCCACTGGAATACCAGCGCATTTCATATTATAATAATTTGTGGAATACTACGATCAGTTTTCTTGATGCCCTGATGAATAAGAAAAAAATACCTATAGCGAAAATACTTGAACGTGCCCCGGATGAACTAAAAGAAGAATTTCACATGCTTCAGTGGCTGGAGGGAAATTCTTCACGTTTTCCTGTAGTGGATTTTTGGGCAAGCATCATGGGTCCACAGGTTGCTTGCGTACTTAGGAATTTGGAGTTTGGTCTTCCGGAGGGTTTAGGCTGTGGTCACGGATTATTTTGCACTGTCGAAGTAAGAAAGCAATAATTTTTAAACAGAGAATAATACAATGAATAATTTTCATGATGGAAAGATTAACTCTAAGGAGTTTCAAGATAACAGTAACCTCCTTAGGGCACTATTACTCATCATAAGCAAAGACAAAAATATTGGTGATCATGAAGTCCGTATTTTCATCCATGAAGGAATGGCGCTCGGATATGAGAAAGATTTTTGTGAAAATGCCTTAAAGAATATTCTCCAAAATTCTTTTATTGATCAAACCCCTCCGGTGTTTTTCAATAAAGAAAATGCCTTAAGAATTTTCCATGTCGGGATTCGCATTATCAACGAAGATTTGAATCCCCAGTCAATGAAGATTGAATTCCTTGAAAAAATCGCTCTCGCAAATAATTTGTCGGGCTATTGGAAAACTATTGCGTATAATAAAATCCCATAGTCGGATTTGTAAATCAATTATAGTCCTATTGAAGTAAGAATGAATAAAAGTACATTTAAAGAAAAAATTATCCCGTTCAGTGAGTTTTTACATAATGAAGCCATAGCCGGTGTTATTCTGCTTTTTGTTACAATACTTGCCATCATTTTTTCTAATTTACCTACGGCAAAAATATTTTCGGATATATGGCGTTTCGAAATTCATATCAATTTAAATGGTCTTGACTTCGGGTTTTCACTTCTCCATGCTATTAATGATGGGCTGATGGTTCTTTTTTTCTTCGTCGTAGGGCTTGAAATTAAACGGGAACTCCTGGTGGGCGAATTATCCTCTCTAAAAAAAGCTTTTTTACCAATGATCGGTGCTGTAGGTGGAATGGTTGCACCCGCAATAATCTATCTGATTTTTAATTCCGGTGGAAAAGGGAGTGCCGGATGGGCAATCCCCGTAGCCACCGACATCGCATTTGTTGTGGGGATACTTGTGTTGCTAAAAAACAGTATCCCTTCCTCTTTGAGAATATTTCTTACTGCCTTAGCTATAGTTGATGATATTGGGGCGGTAGTTATCATTGCTGTTTTTTATACTGCCTCAATCTCATTACCGGCGCTGATGGTTGCTTCTCTTTTTATTTTTCTCCTTATACTGGCAAACGTGCTGGGTGTTAAAAAATTGTCCGTCTATATTTTTCTTGGTGTCGGTCTTTGGTTTGCTTTTCTGCAATCTGGAATTCATACAACTATTGCAGGCGTCATATTGGCTTTTACTATTCCATCTAAGAGCAAGCTTGATCATAGCGATTTTCTCAAATCGACGAAAAAACTTGTTGTTGAAATCGGGAGTTCGATGCTACAGTCTACCAAAAAAGAAAAAGCTGAAGAAAGACTCACAATTATTCAGGCGCTTGGAAAGAACTGTCAGGATGCGCTTACACCCTTACAACGCTTTGAGATTAACCTGCATCCTTGGGTAACATTCTTTATAATTCCGGTATTTGTGTTCGCTAATGCAGGAGTTACGGTTGGGAATAATATTGGAGAATTTCTGATTGACCCGGTCTGTCTTGGTATTATATTCGGGTTGTTTTTAGGTAAGCAACTTGGAATATTTTTATTCTCTTATCTGGCGATAAAACTTAAACTTTCGGAATCTCCTTTAGATACATCAACAAAGCAATTGTATGGCGCTTCAGTATTAGCTGGTATCGGGTTCACAATGTCCTTGTTTATCGCTGGTCTTTCTTTTCCTCATGATGCAGGTTTAATTGATACGGCGCGAATTGGTATATTGATTGCCTCTGTCATATCTGGCGGTGCAGGTTATTTCCTTTTACATAATAGATCACAAATAAAATAGGGTAACATTCCCAAAACTAATCGGAGATAATAAAATTTACATAAATGAAATGGTAAATGGCTCAAAAGATGAAGGAAATTCTTATTTTAGAAATAGTAACTTCTTTAAATGATAATACACGGTTTTAATCTTCAATGAAAAGTAAAAGTAGCACAAAAATTTTTCTGGTTTTTAAGCGACTGCTTCCATTTATCTTTCATGATCCTTCCAACAAAACATCCGTAATTTTACTTAGCATCCTAATCGGTGCAATTGCCGGACTTATAGCAGTAGTGCTAAAATCGAGTGTTAATTTTTCGCATGAATTGGCGTTATCCGTCATGCAGCGTTATTCAATTAAAATTGTTTTCCTTCTGCCGTTAATCGGGATTTTATTAACTGTGCTTTTTGTGCAATTCTTCTTCAAAGGAATTCACACAAAAGGATTGAGCGATATTATTCATTCCATTGCAAAAGGGAAAGTTGATATACCGTTTCAAAGAACCTATTCACATATTATTGCAAGTACGCTTACTGTTGGATTGGGCGGAAGCGTTGGGCTTGAAGCTCCAATTGCCGCAACCGGCGCCGCTATCGGCGCTAATATCGGGAAAAGTTTAAAGCTGAATTATAAGTTCAAAACATTATTTATTGCATGCGGAACAGCCGCGGGAATTTCCGCTATTTTTAATAGTCCAATTGCCGGAGTAATTTTTGCATTCGAAGTTCTAGTTTCTGAAATTTCAGTTCCGTTTTTAATCCCGGTTTTAATCTCTTCTGCAACTGCAGCGGTTTTTTCCAATTTTATGCATAGCGGACAACTTTTTATCTTGGTTACGCAGGGCTGGCAATACAAAGCGCTTCCTTTTTATATTCTACTCGGAGTTTTTTGCGGATTGATTTCAGTTTATACTATTCGCTCCACTTTTTCTATTGAAAAATATTTTCATTCGATAAAAAACAGATATTACAGAGCCATATTAGGCGGATTAGGTGTATCGTTCCTCGTTTTCCTTTTCCTGCCGTTGTTTGGCGAAGGATATCTTTCCGTTAAACAGGTTCTCAGCACGGAATATTATTCGTTACTACAGAATAGTTTTTTTTCTCTCCATCTTCCGTTTGATTGGTTTCTTCTCCTTTTCGTTTTTCTTTTAATCATTTTAAAACCAATAGCCGCAGGGCTTACTGTTGGAGCCGGTGGTGACGGCGGAATAATAGCGCCTTCTCTTTTTATGGGAGGAATGTGTGGATTTTTCATGGCTCAATTGTTCAGAACGCTTGGAATTATTGACTTAATTACCGTTAATTTTATTGCTGTTGGAATGGCGGGAGTTCTTGCTGGTGTTATCCGCGCACCGCTTACCGGAATTTTTCTAATTGCAGAAATTACCGGCGGGTATATCCTTTTTGTTCCTTTAATGATTGTTGTTTCAACCGCTTACTTTATTTCTAAATATTTTGAAAAGAATTCCATTTACACAAAAGTATTGCATGAAAAAGGCATTGATGATGTAACCAATAAAGATGCGGCTTTGCTTAGTAAAATTTCCATTAGTGAATTGATTGAAAAGGATTTTTCTCCCGTTAACCCTAACGCAACGCTCGCTCAATTTCTTGAAGTTATGACTCATTCAAAAAGGAATGTTTTCCCGGTTGTTGATGGTGAGAACAATTACCTCGGATTAATTTACCTTGACGACATTAGAGAAATGATCCTTGAAAAAGAACTTTATAACATTCTCCTTGTTTATGAAATTATGCGGACGGATAACTGTTCATTGAGTATGGATGAATCAATGACGGCGGTAATAGAAAAATTTGAAAAATTTAATGCATGGAATCTTCCGGTTGTGCAAGAGGGAAAATACATTGGTTTTGTCTCCAAATCTGCCGTTTTAACATTATACAGAAAACATGTAGTGCAGCAGGCGGAACAGATCATTTAATTTTTTAAAAGAAAATCCGCAGAACGAATTTATAATTTTTTATTATTTCCTATCTTAGAGAAGCAGATATAAAAACTTTTAAAGGAAAAGACCATGTTTAAAGGATTGTTACCAAAAGAAGAAAAATACTTCGAGGACTTTAAAGAGATCATCACACATGTTGAAGAAATGGCTCGTATAACCAACGAGTTTTTTGCCTCGGCTGATTATGCTAAAGATATTTATTTTAAGTTAAAACCGCTTGAAAAACGATGCGATGAGGTTAGTACCCGTGTAATCAAAAGACTCAACAACACCTTCATTACTCCATTCGACCGGGAAGATATTTTCAGCTTAATAAAAAAGATAGACAGCCTTTCAGATCTTCTTTTAGGTACGGTCGCCCGCATTGATATGTACAGTATCACTGATAAAGTTGACGGCGCCGAACAACTCTCGATGATAATTTTCCGCCAGATAAAAGAATTGGAAGTGGTGCTGCAGGACTTGAAGAACAAAGGGGAACAGATTAACGAATGTAAAGCAGTAAAAGATTTGGAAACCGAAGCCGATACTATTTACCGCCAAACGTTAAAG
>JALNWB010000177.1 GCA_023231105.1 Ignavibacteriaceae bacterium
GGTGTAAAGTCCGGTTGCGTGCAGTGAAGTAGCGCCTCTTCCAAATTGGGTAAGAACCACTTCAGCAATTTCATCCTGCTTGTCGGAGATGATATACGCAGCTCTCGCGTAATCAAATCCTTCGATGATTACATCAACAATTTTACTTGAGACGAAGAGTAGAAACACCGCGTAAAATGTAAGCGAAAGCGCAGGACGAACAGGAGAAAGATGTTTGATCTCAATTATAAATCCGGCGATAAGAATAACGAAAATATCGATTATAAAAATTGCCTGCCCCGGACGAATACCATAACGCTTCTGCATAATCGATGCAACGATGTCGGAACCACCTGTTGTTCCTCTAAATTTAAAAACTATTCCCAAACCTAACCCGAGCAGTACCGCGCCAATCAAAATCAAAAAGAAAAAATCATTTTTATAGAGATCAAGAACTGTTTGAGATTTTTGCAATTTTAAAAAAGTAAATCCGGGAATGTCTCCACGGAAGAGATCAATAAAAATTGAGTTTAAAGTGAAAGCGTAAAACGTTCGAATGCCGAAAGTTTTTCCTAATTCCTTTACGCCCCACAGATATAAAGGAACGTTCAAAACCCAGATCATCAATCCGACGGGAATGGTATAGTTAGACATGTAATGGATAGCCATTGAAAGCCCAGTAACACCACCGGGAACAACCTGCGCATCAACTAAAAATACACCGATGCCGATAGCCATTATTGCTGCACCAACCGCCATAAAAAAATAATCGAGTAAAGGATGCTTACTAAGTTTTTTGATCATTCGCTTCTCTAATAAAAATACAACTCAAAATTACCTAATAAATATTTGGTACTGAAATCCCTTGAAGAATTAACTGATGTGATAAACAAAAAGTTTCCTTATTTTTCAAAGCAAAATTGGATAAAGAATGAAAACAAAATTAGAAATAGCAAAGAATTGGCTGCCGCGTTACACCGGAACAGAGATAGATGATTTAGGAGAATATCTTCTGCTTACCAACTTTCATAACTACGTTACAAAATTTGCGGATAAATTTAATTGCGAAATAAAAGGTGTCGGCAGACCGATGCAGACGGCAACCAACAGCAGCGGTTTAACAATTATCAATTTTGGAATTGGTTCCGCTAACGCCGCTACAATTATGGATTTGCTTGTTGCCCGTAAACCGAAAGGTGTTTTGTTTCTCGGTAAATGCGGCGGATTAAAACGTTCTACGGAAATCGGTCATTTTATTCTTCCCACAGCGGCAATCCGTGGCGAGGGAACAAGCAATGATTATCTTCCGCCTGAAGTTCCGGCGCTTCCTTCCTTTAAATTACACAAATTTGTTTCGGATAGGATTGTTCAAAGAAAGTTAGAATACCGCACCGGTGTAATTTATACAACCAACCGGCGCTTGTGGGAATGGGACGAAAAGTTTAAAAGATATTTAAAGAAACTTTCCACCATCGGGATTGATATGGAAACAGCAACCATCTTTGTAGTTGGTTTTGCTAATGAAATTCCGCGCGGTGCGTTACTGCTCGTCTCTGATGTTCCTATGATTCCTGAAGGCGTAAAAACCGAAGTTTCAGATAAAATGGTAACGGACAAGTTTTCTACTCTTCACCTTGAAATAGGGATTGACGCAATGACGGAAATTGGAAAGAAAGGTGAAAAAATAAAACACTTTAAATATTAAAACTTTGCGCCTCTGCGTCTTTGCGGTGAAAAGATTTACCGCTAAGTCACAAAGACGCAAAGAAAACAATTTTACTTTTCGGGTAACAGAACAACTTTTACAAACTTATTCATATCTAAATATTTGTTTGCGTAAGCTTTGATATCATCATTCGTCAGTTTTTCAATCCACGAGTCATACTTCAACATTTCCATCGGGTCTTCATCATTCATTATATAGTTTGAAAGAACTCCAACCCAGAATCTATTTTGTTTTAATTTCACTTCGCGTTGACGTTTTTGTGTCTCTTTAACTTTTACAAGTGTTTCCGGCGTAGTTCCGAAATTCTTAAGACTATCAATCACGTTAAAAACCGCTGTTGTCAATTCATCAACTCTTTTCGGATCGCAGCCAAAATTAATACTGATAGTAACTTTTGTCGTAGGTATTCTGTAGAACTGATGATAAATTCCAATTCCGTATGTTCCTCCTTTATCTTCGCGAACTACTTCCCGCAGACGGATATTAAGAACATCAATTAGAGATTCCATCAAATATTCATTCGATCTGTTCCACTCGAAAGGTGCAGGGAACGAAATACCGACGGTACTTTTTTGTTCAATCCCTTTTTTAACAACTTTTTCAATTTTTGTTTCAATTGCTTTTACATGGATGTCTTTCCATGTTTCATTTCTTTTAAGAGAAGGGAGTGAGCCCAAATATTTTTCAACAAAAGGTTTAAATGAAAGTAAGTCAATATTTCCGGCAAAGACAAAAGTGAAATCACTTGCATCTGCAAAACGGTCTCTATAGAAATTAAATGATTTTATCAAATCCATTTCATCTAACCGCTTTAAACTCCACGGCTGAACACGCGGATGATAACTTGCCATTGTAACCATCATTGTATCGTTGAACGCAACACGCGGTTCGTTACTGTAATTTTGAAGGTACGCTTTCATTTTTGCTTTGTAAGATTGAAATGAAGTTGTATCAAGTCTCGGCGAAGTGAATTTTAGATAGATCAATTGAAACATTGTTTCGGCATCTTTCGGACTGCAAGCACCGTTCAATCCTTCGGAATAGTTGTCGATATAAGGATTTGCCGAAGCGACTTTTCCCGCTAAAGCTTTTTGCAATTCGTTTATAGAAAAATCTCCAAGTCCGGCTTCGCCTAAAATATCCACTGCGCTGTTTGCCGCTTTAAAAGTTTGATCATCAACCAAAGAAGAACCACCGGGACTGAAAGCCGAAAAAGTGATTTCATCATTTTTGAAATCTGTTGGTTTTACTATTACTTTTATTCCGTTTGCAAGTTTCCATTCAATGGTTCCAAGCTTTTCGGATTTTGTTTCGCTAATAACCGGAGAAGCAGCAGCTAAATTTTTCACTAACGGTTGTTCGAGTGTTTTATCTTTATAAGCGTCAACGATTTCTTTTCCTACTTTTTCCAGCACTGCGGTTAAGTCGGCTTCGGTCGGAATTTTTATTCCTTCCTTCTCCGGACAATTCACCAGAACGACACGGTTGTCTGCCTTGATCAACTCGCTAGAAAGTTTGTTCACATCCTCCAGAGTAATACCGGGAACAAGTTTATTCGTTAGTGCAAACGTATTTTCAATCCCAGGAATAGGATCTCCTTTTAAATAATTGCTAACAAACTGCCAGATTAAAGAGGATGATTCGGTTTTATCTTTTTCATCTTTCTGTTTTTCAATTTGGCGGAGAAGATTTTTTTTGTGTCTGTCCAATTCGCTTTGTGTAAAGCCGTGTTTACGTACGCGTTCGGCTTCGCGAAGCAGAACCTCAAGCCCACGTTCTATACCGTTATCTTTCACCATTGCCTGCAAAAAATTAACATCGGCAGTACGAACCATTCTTCCTCTTCCGGCAAAAGCAAAAGCAAAAGGAGGGTCGGCCAGTTGCGTCAATTCCCTTAAACGTTCGTTAAACATGCTTCCAAACAATTGATACGTAATTGTTTTTCGATAATCATCAACGGTTGTTACGGCATCAGGCTCCTGTTTGTAATAAAGAGCAACCGATGAATACATTGCTTCTTTATCGGAAGCAATTGCAAACCGGGTTCCTTGCTGTGACGGAACAGGATAGAGTTCTCGTGCTCTTTCATTTTCCGGCACTTCAATATTTTCAAAATGATTTTTGATTAGTGTTTCTATTTCAGCTTTATCAAAATCGCCGACGGCAACAACAGCCATAAGATCGGGGCGGTACCAATCTTTGTAATAACTTGTAAGCGTTGGATGCGTAAAAGATTTTATAATGTTAATGTCACCGATAGTTAAGCGGTCTGCATATTTTGAATCCTTAAAAAGGATCGGAAGTTGTTTGTCGAGCATACGCATTTGGGCGCCACGTCCAAGCCGCCATTCTTCAGTAATTACTCCGCGTTCTTTTTCAATTTCGGTTGAATCGAACGCCAAGCCGTGTGCCCAATCTTCTAAAACTAAAAATGCTTTCTGCATGATAGCTTGGCTATCTGTTGGAACTTGAAGCATGTAAACTGTTTCATCAAAACTTGTAAAAGCATTTAACTCCGGACCAAACTTCACACCGATTGATTCTAAATAATTGATCAGTTCATTTTTCTTAAAATGATTTGTTCCATTAAAAGCCATGTGCTCAACAAAATGAGCGAGTCCTTTTTGATCATCATTTTCCAAAACGCTGCCGGCATTAACAACCAAACGGAGTTCAGCACGCTTTTCAGGTTTTTTGTTCTGTAAAATGTAATAGTGGATTCCGTTCTTCAAAGTTCCGATAGTTACATCCGGGTTTACGGGTAACTTTTCAGTTTGAGCAATTATGATTTGTGAGAAAAGTAATGCGCCGAGGATAAGAAAAGATCTAAATGTTGCCATGGTTCCTGTCCTATTTTTGTAAAGAAATGTTTTAAGAATTAAATGAAATTTAAATAATTTTATTGAAAAAGTTTAGCGGCATGTAATTAGCTGTTGGTTTTTTGTCTGCAATTCTTGGAAATAACACATCTTCCGCATTTGTTGTTTCTCTATCAATTCGGATGCCGATAACGAATTGCCTCATCATCCTTTTACTTTGCTTTTGGGTTCAAAAGTATCCATAAAACAACGTAATTTTTTGTAAGGTAACGATTTGCTGTTGTGAATTGATGTCTTAAAGATCAAACTACTATTTTTATGCAGAGATTTAGTTTCTCTCAAAATCATTTGCGATTTGTGTTGGCAATTGTGAAACAGTTTTTTCGGAATTGTCTTTGGTGATCTGGTTCCGTAACGGATGATTACAAAATGTTGCAGCTCCAAAGTGAATAAAATGATTGCAAGCCGGATTTTCTACAAGACATTGCTCTATTTTACCGCCAATTACTTCTTTTGTGCGGCAATCTTGCAAATAGTCTTCGAATTCTTCTTTACTCTGTGACATTGATTTTTTCATAAGGCTCCTAAACCATGTTAACCTACGATATTAAAAAAACGCGTAACGGCGTGATATTTAAACAAAATCAAAATAATTTTCCAAATAAACAGTAAAAAGTTAACAATGGATTCATCTGAAAAATGAAGTGAGTTTTCATAATTCTTTCCACTGTAATTATTTTCACACAATTAACATAAAAAACAGACATTAGAAAAAACAGTAGGGAACCCCCTACAAATTAGTAGGGAACCCCCCACAAATTAGTAGGGAACCCCCCACAAATTAGTAGGGAATCGCCCACAAATTAGTAGGAAACTCCCTAAACTTTAGTAGGGATTTCCCTACTAATGGATTTTTTGCGATTTTTTGAAGAAAAAATCAATTCTCCTTCTTTTATTTGCAAAAAGAAATCCTAGAGCGGTAAAACAGCATGGTTGATGTTTAATGTTTGATGGAAGATGTAATGAAACCAAAGCGCTATAATTAACTCTACGGTAAGAAGATTATTATTTCTATAAAACCCTTTTATCAATTTTGATTTTTTACGGCTTTCTTTTTTCGGATAAATGTGTTTTTCTTCTAATTTTACGACTATCTTTGTGGTATAGTTTATGTTGAGAAAAACGTGGTTCCTGAATAATCATTTTATTCCCCAAATTATTTAGTCTCTTTGAAGAAAAGCAAGTTTTCGCGTTATCAAAATGAAAAAATATTATTTTTTCTTTTTTTTCTTTCCACTCGCAGCATTTTATGCACAATCTATTGTGATTAACGAAGCGATGTCTTCCAATGTTTCAACTCTTGCCGATGAGGATGGTGAATTCCCGGATTGGGTTGAACTTTATAACACAACCGCACTGCCGGTTTCTTTGGCAAACTTCGGTTTATCGGATGACCCGAAAAACTTAACTAAGTGGAAATTCCCAAACATAACAATACCACCAAAGAATTTTTTAATTGTCTATGCTTCAGGTAAAGATAAAAAAAGCGGTTCGATGTTTTGGGAAACGATTATTACAAAAGGCGATTTGTGGAAATATCTCCTCCCGGTTTCCGAACCATCAAGTGCATGGCGCTATCCCGGATTTGATGATACGCAGTGGAGAAATGGTCCAAGCGGATTTGGTTTTGGCGACAGCGATGATGCAACAATCATTGCTCAAACAAATGCAGTTTATATAAGAAAAACTTTTACGATAACCGATCCAGGCAATATTGATACCGCTTTTCTTCATGTTGATTATGACGACTCTTTTGTTGCTTACTTAAACGGAGTAGAAATTGCACGGGCAAATATCGGCACTAAAGGAATTCCTCCGGTTTATACGCAAACCGCGTCCTCAAATCACGAAGCTGTTATGTATCAAGGCGGCTCCCCGGATCCATTTCCGCTTACCAACGTTCGTTCTTTATTAAAAGTCGGCGAAAATGTTTTAGCAATGCAGGTACATAACATTAATGCAGCCTCAAGTGATTTAACGCTGATTCCTTTTTTCACTTTGGGATTAAAAACTCCACCGCTTAATCCCCGTGGACTTTCACCGCTGCTCAATCTTCCATCTTCTTATCTCCACACAAATTTTAAACTTGATGCCGATGGAGAAACAATCATTTTAACTGATTCTGCCGGCAACAAAATAGATGAACTTACTTTCGGATATATTCCAACCGAATTTTCTTTTGGTAGAAAACCTGACGGAGGGAATAATTGGTTTTATTTTGAAAAAGCGACTCCTAAATTTTCTAATACTTCTACCGGAATTTCTCAAGTTGCAGAGCCTCCTCAATTTTCAAAACAGGCAGGATTTTACTACTATGCGTTATCTGTTGCACTAACATCAACCTTGCCAGGGGGAACAATTTATTATACAACGGATGGTTCCGATCCTTTAATAACAAGCGCCAAATATATCGGTGCAATAACAATTTCAAAAACCACAACGCTTCGCGCTAAAGTTTTTGCCGATAGCGTGGTTTCAAGTCAAACAACAACGGCAACTTATTTTATTAATCATATTTCTACGCTTCCGGTTGTTTCGCTTTCAACTGATCCCAAACATTTTTGGGATAGAGATTCCGGCATTTATGTGATGGGTCCAAATCCCGGAACAAACTATCCATACTTCGGCGCTAATTTTTGGCAGGATTGGGAACGTCCCATTCATTTTGAATTTTTTGAACCTGGTGATTCACAAAAGGTTAGTGTTGATGCCGGAATAAAGATTTACGGAAACTGGAGCCGTGCGTTTGATCAGAAATCATTAGCAATCTATTTACGCGGAAGCTACGGATTTAATAAAATGAAGTATCAATTCTTTCCCGGAAAAAAAGCTGAAAATTTTGAAAATATTGTTTTGCGTAACGGAGGAAATGATTTTACTTATACCCTGCTTCGCGATCGATATATGAGTAGAATGTTTGAAAATTTAGACATTGGTGTTCAGGCTACCCGATTCTGTGTCGTTTATTTGA
>JALNWB010000178.1 GCA_023231105.1 Ignavibacteriaceae bacterium
ATAATATATTTCGTTTACTTTAAGCATAAATTTGCACTGCAAATATAAGGGAAATAGCGTTTGGACGGGCATTTGGTAGAGTACATTTTTGAACTCACTTGAAATTGAATGAGTGAATGGTTGCATGGTTGAATGACAATTATAAAAGGAATTAACTGATAAACCAGTCATCCAATTATGCTTATCCATTCAGCCATTCACTCAATCATCCATGCGTTAGGCATTATCTTATAACTTATAATGCACTCCCGTTTTTTTAGCATAGCGTAAGTTGTTAATTTGCTATCGTATTTATTCAAAATTGAAACTATCCCTAATGAAAATAATCGAAATTGAAAATCTTAGTAAGACTTTCTCAACTACTTTCGGCAAGAAAACGGTAACAGCGCTTAACGATGTAACATTATCGGTTGAGCAAGGAACCATCTTCGGCTTGCTGGGTCAAAACGGCGCCGGTAAAACCACGTTAATAAAAGTTTTGCTTGGAATTGTTTATCCCACAGCCGGAACGTGTAGAATGTTCGGTGAGGATTTTACAAATCTTCATTTGAAAAAGAGGATCGGATTTCTGCCGGAGAATCATAAGTTCCCCAATTATATGACGGGGAAAGAAGTGTTGACATTTTTTGGCAAGTTAAGCGGATTGGAAAATCTTTATCTCGCAAAACGAATTGACGAAATGCTCGAACTTGTGCAAATGACAAAGTGGAGCAAAAGTAAAATAAAAACCTACTCAAAAGGAATGATGCAGCGGCTCGGTCTTGCGCAGGCAATGTTGAATAATCCCGATCTTCTTTTCCTCGATGAACCGACAGACGGTGTTGATCCAATCGGTAGAAAAGAAATTCGCAATGTACTTCTTGCGTTAAAAGAAAACGGCAAAACTATTTTTCTAAACAGTCATTTACTATCCGAAGTTGAATTGATCACCGACCGTGTCGCGATCCTGCATAAAGGAAAAATTATCCGCGAAGGAAACGTGCACGAGTTAACGAAGAAGAAAGAGGAATATAAAATTGTTGTGGATGCTGAACTTGAAAACATTTTGGAAGGAAGCATAAAAGAAAAATATGCGCTGCAAAAAATTTCTTCATCAAACTATCTAATTCGAATTGACGAGAACAAAACGATGAACGATTTTGTAGATCATTTGCGAAGTAAAGGAGTTTCAATTAAAGAAATGGCGCAGGAAAAAAATTCACTTGAAGATGTGTTTATTTCATTGGTTCAAGCAGAGGAGAAAAATTCATGAAAAACATTTGGCTAATGACCCTTTTCACGTTGCGTGAATCAATTTCTAAAAAAGTGTTTATTGCGTTTTCAATTTTTGTGCTTTTAATGCTGGTTGGAGTTTTCTTTGCAGCCTCATTGGGTTTTGGAGATATGATAAAACAATCTCCAATTGGATTTGACAAAACGATGATCCTCTTTAAAATGGGAACCGCAAATTTTGTACTTAGCTTTGGATTTTTGCTTTCCATTTTTGCTTGCGCCAGTTTTATTCCATCTTTACTTGAAAAAGGAACGATAGACTTATTTCTTTCAAAGCCGGTAAGCCGTGCCCAGTTATTACTTGGAAAATATCTCGGCGGTTTGCTCATCTTCTTCTTGCACATTTTTGTTTTGATTTGCGGAATATGGTTCATCGCCGGAATAAAATTTAATCATTGGGATTTTTCATTTCTTCCGTTGCTGCTTAGTTCGCTTTTTTATTTTGCAATATTGAACGCCGTGCTTCTTCTTTTCGGCGTGCTTACAAGAAGTTCGGGAATAAGCATGATGTTCGCCTATTTATTGATGTTTGTAAGTCCGCTTTTGGCAAGCCGGGAAAAATTCTTTTTTTTCCTCCAGGGCAAAGAAACACTGAAAACAATAATAGATGGATTCTATTATGTACTTCCAAAATTGAGTGAAATTCAAAATATTCCCAAAATGCTTGCGCTAAATGAAGGGAAAATCGAACCGCAGATACTCATCAGTTCGTTTCTGTTTTTGCTTGTTGTTGGCTACCTGGGATTCTACCTTTTTGAGAAAGAAGATTATTAGTTTTTCATTATTGGGTTTCTTTTTTTTAGTTTGAGAATTTTGAAAGGTGTAACTGCAAAAAAAGTTTGTTTCAAGTAAGTTAAGAGTGGAATAATATTTGTTAAAGTGTAGTGTTTTTATGATTAATAGAGAAAATAAATGAACAACGAAAAATTTGAAATAGAAGAACTGGTCCGCAATGCGAAAATTGCGAACGAAGATGACGGCATAACTTCAGTGGCGATAATTGGAGCCGGAATTATGGGACAAGGAATTGCGCAAACTATTGCCTCCGCCGGAATAGACGTCCTCGTAATCGAAAAAGATCAAGAACATCTTGACAACGGAAAAAGCCGGTTAGCAGAAGATATTGACCGTGAAATTAAACGCTGGGCAATGACGACTTCCGAAAAGAAAGCTATCCTAAACAGAATTTCCTGGTCATTAAAATTATCTGATGTAGCAGAAATAAAATTGATCATCGAATCTGTTGACGAAAATATGGAACTTAAAAAAGCTATTTTTAAACAACTTGATAATACTGCTGCACCGGAAGCCATTTTTGTCTCAAATACATCTACGCTTAGCTTAACGAAAATTGCCGAAGTAACAAAGCGTACGGATAAAATTATCGGCATGCACTTTTTAAATCCTGTTCCAAAAGTTCCCCTGGTAGAATTAGTAAAAGCATTGGACACTTCTAACGAAACAGTAGCTAAGGTTAAAGAGTTTGCTTCGCGGATCGGTAAAACCGCCATTGAAGTTTACGAATATCCCGGTTATGTTACAACGCGCGCAATCGTTCCTTTGTTAAACGAAGCGATGTATATTCTACTTGAAGACATTGCTACGGCAAAAGATATTGATACCGCAATGAAACTCGGTTACAATTTCCAAAACGGACCGTTGGAAATGGCTGATATGATGGGCTTGGATGAAGTATTGGCGTGGATGGATACGCTCTGGAAAACACTCGGCGAACCACGGTACCGCGCTTGTCCTATTTTGCGGAAACTTGTCCGCGAAAGAAAACTCGGTAAAAAAACCGGTGAAGGATTTTATAAGTACGACGTGAACGGTAAGATTGTGTATTAGTGTCGGTCGTTAGGAATAAAGAATTTGAATAGCCACGAGCTTTAGCTCGTGGATTAATATAAACCTCAAATATTGGCTTTAGCCACTATTAAAGAATCATCATCCGGCTAAAGCCAAAAATTGATTTTCTAATAAACTACCACGACTTAAAAGTCGTGGCAATTCAATTTGATAATGAAAGTGAAAATATAAATATGAAAGTATTAGTTTTAAATTCAGGCAGTTCATCTATCAAATATCAATTTATAGATACCGAACAAAAATTCGCACTGGCAAAAGGTATTGTTGAACGAATTGGTATGAGCGGCGCGGTTCTTAGCCATACAAGACACGATGGAAACAACGTAAGAATTGTAGCTGAAATTTTAGACCACACAATGGCAATTGAATATGTACTTGCCGTAATGCTCAGTAAAAACCACGGAGTAATTGAAGACAAATCCGATATTGATGCCGTAGGACATAGAGTTGTGCACGGAGGTGAATCATTTTCCGGTTCAGTTCTTATGACCGACGAAGTGATGAAAGTGCTTCAGGAAAATATTGAATTAGCCCCACTGCATAATCCGCCAAACATTAAAGGTATCCAGGCGGTTACGAGAATAATGCCGGAGACTAAACAGTGCGTTGTTTTCGATACTGCGTTTCACATTAAGATGCCTCCGCGTGCTTACTTGTATGGAATTCCCTACGAACTTTATAAACGCCATAAAATCAGAAGATATGGTTTCCACGGAACTTCGCACCGTTACGTTTCCGAAATTGCCGCTTCAATGCTGGGCAAACCGATTACCGAACTAAAAATTATTACCGCGCATCTTGGCAACGGATGCAGCATGGCGGCTGTTGATAAAGGAATTTCCGTTGATACGTCAATGGGATTTACTCCGCTTGAAGGATTGTTGATGGGAACAAGAGCAGGCGATATCGATCCTTCTGTCATTCTTTATATTATGGGAAAAGAAGGACTTTCACTTTCCGAAGCAGGCGTTTTGCTGAACAAACACAGCGGTCTTATCGGCATTAGCGGAGAAAGCAGCGACATGCGTGAAAT
The DNA here is from genome assembly GCA_023231105.1 of Ignavibacteriaceae bacterium. GTDB lineage: Bacteria > Bacteroidota > Ignavibacteria > Ignavibacteriales > Ignavibacteriaceae > UBA1563. The sequence continues at coordinate 4,175 of JALNWB010000178.1, forward strand.
TGAATCGGCGATAGGAGAAGGCAACAAGCGCGCTAAAGTTGCTTTTGACGTTTTTACTTATCGTATAAAAAAATATGTCGGCGCATACGCTGCAGCAATGGGCGGAATTGATGCTCTCGTTTTCACGGGAGGCATTGGCGAGAATTCTTCTCTTGTACGAAGTACTGTTTGCAACGGACTTGAATTTCTCGGCATCGAAATAGATGAAAAGAAAAACACAGCAAAGCAAAATGAACTTTCGAAAGAAGGAAGTAAAGTTCACGTCCTGCGCATTCCGACAAATGAAGAACTTGTAATTGCAATGGATACCGCAGAGATTGTTTCCGCACTTTAATAAAGAAAAATAAGATTGAAAGCCCGGAAGGATTTCCGGGCTTTTTTATTTTGGTGGAGAGAGGCAATATTTTATGCTAAATGGGGAAACTTTATATTTATTGATGAAGTAACTTGCCGGCGTAATTTTATTTTATTATCCCTCACAAGTTGCTGTTCAAAACGAATTAACTATTTTTGCAATAAATAAAAAACGGTTTTGTTAAAATGGCTGAACTTCAACACATAAAGAATTTCTTACCTTTCAAAGGTGAAGTATGTTAGCCAAGATCAAAATCTTTTTGAACAAACATTTTTCTCACATCATCCTTTTCCTCTCCTCTATTCTTATGATGATCTGCGCGTTGAATTTTTTCTATATTTTTGACGTAACCGCTCAATCAAATGATGAATGTTTATGGCGCGATTCCGATTTTAATGGAAAGAATAACGTCATTCATTTTGATATTGTAAAAGTCGGTGGAGTAACCTGGGCTGCCGGTATTCGGAATGGCGACAGACTCATTTCCATTAATGGGATTCCTTGTAAAAACACTTTGGATGCTAGCAAGGCTTTGGACAAGGTTTCTTCCGGAGACTATGCCGTTTATGTTTTTGAAAGAAACGGACAGCAGTTTACCGGTAATGTTTATGTTAAAAAATTAATTGCGTTCAATATTCTTGCCTTCACTTTGTTTTCTTCCTTTTGGTTCATTGTAGGCTTCTTTGTCTTAATGGCAAAACCGGAGGGGAAAATTCAGAGGTTATTTTTTAGTGTAGGCGCATTTACCGTTCTCTTTGCAATGAACAGTCTGCTAAATAGAGGTTTGCAAGTTGATAATCCAATTTTGAGAAATATTGTGCTGTTCCGGGGAGTTTCTGTGTTGATACTTTTCGGCGCGATTTTTTTGGCTTTTAGCATGGTACGATTTTTCAGCGTTTTCCCGGTCGAAACCATTCTTGAAAAAAAATCGGGCATCAGAAAAACTTTGGTCTATTCTCCATGGATCATTTTCATAACCATGATAGCGGTTAATATTAGGTTTGGTATTACGGGGAACCTTCAAAAAGTGGGGGTAGTAAATGCCGTAGTTTTAATCGGACTTATTATCACTTCGCTGATAACAAGTTTTGTTCTGCTTGTACTTGGTTACAGAAAAGTAGAATCCGTTACCGAAAAACGAGCACTCAGAATTATTATTGCGGCTTTTATTATCGGATTGGGTTCTCTCTTCTATTTTATTCTTTTTACAGCAACAACAAATCAGGTTGTCTTTAATGATCCGCTTCTTTTTATGCCGATTATTTTGATCGCGATAATTCCGATAGCATTCGCTTACGCGATCTTCAGATATTCATTGATGGACATCAGAGAAGTGGTGAAGAGTACAATTGTGTATGGAACCGCTACAGTTTCAATTGCTGTAGTTTATTTTCTGATAATGCTTTTAATGGGACAAGTTGTCAGCAGCGCAATAGGTACGCAGTATCAGGGCATGATCGCCGGATTTGTGTTCATCGTGTTCGCAATTGTATTTCAATCATCTAAAGACCGTTTTCAGGATTTTTTAACGCAAAAATTTTATCCCGAACAATTCGCTTTTCAAAAAGGATTGTTAAAGTTCAGCGGAGATATTGCTAAAGTTGTTGGAATAGAAAATATTTTAAATTCAACGCGAGAACTTTATGTTGAGTCGCTAGGAATGAGCAAATTCGGCTTAATGCTTAAAAGGAATGGAGGAGTATTTCATCTTCTTCAACATCACGGAATAAGCGAATTAACGCCGCAGCCATTGAATTCTTTTCAAAATTTATCTCAATATTTTTCCGAACGGAAAACAAATAATCAACGAATTGTTTTAGAACGCCAGGATTTTTCGTCTGTCCTGGAAGAAGATGCGGCGATCTTTATCAACGAAAGCATTTTCACCATTGTTCCCTTGATGATAAACGAGCAGATCATTGGATTGTTGTTATTCGGATTGAAACAAACCGGGGCGCAATTTACCGGAAAGGATTTAGACCTTCTAATATCAGCTTCAAATCAGACGGCAATTTCAATTGAGAACGCAAGGCTCTATCATTCCGAAATTGAAAAGAATCGACTTGAGCGTGATCTGGAAAACGCGCGGCACATTCAACAAAGTCTTCTGCCGAAATCAATTCCCGAAATTAATCGGTTGGAACTCACTGGCGTTACGATTCCCGCTCAACATGTTGGCGGAGATTATTATGACTTTATTAAACTGAGTGATACAAAATTGTTCATTGTTGTCGGCGATGTTTCCGGCAAAGGACTGAGCGCCGCGCTCTACATTTCCAAACTTCAAACGATGATCCGTATGTATTGTTCGGAAGAAAGATCGCCGAAAGAAATTCTGGTTGAAATTAACAAAAGACTTTTTGCAGAAATGGAGCGTAATTATTTTATTACCGTCTCCTTAGCCTTAATTGACAGCAGTGAGCGGAAGGTTCGCTTTTGCCGCGCCGGGCATCCGCATGCGTTGTTGATAAACGACGGGAAGTGTGAAAAAATAAAACCGGTAGGAATCGGGCTTGGTTTAAACAAAGGCGAAGTTTTTGATGCGTCGTTGGAAGAAACTGAAATTACTTTGAAACCTGAAAGTTTGCTTGCCGTTTATTCAGACGGAATAAGCGAAGCGATGAACAGTAAGCAGCAAGAGTTTGGAGAAGAAAATATCATTACGATCTTAAAGAAGAATGCGGATTCATCGCTCGACACAATTCAAAATAAAATTTTGGACGGTGTAACAGATTTTTGTAACGGCGAAGCACAGCATGATGATATTACGCTGGTGCTGGTAAAATATCTTTAATTAGTAAATCATGTTGCGCAAAACAATAGTTTTTCTGGTGTTTCTTTGTGATCTTAGTGTCTTGTATGTTAAATGTTATAAAAAAAGTTCTTTGAAATATTGAATAAAATAGTTTCCTTTACGGAAGAGAAGGTTTGTGCCTTGGGTCTAAGAACCCGTCACGAAGTTTTTTCC
>JALNWB010000179.1 GCA_023231105.1 Ignavibacteriaceae bacterium
ACCAAAAGTAATCTATGACGAAGGTAAGTTTAAAATGTGGTTCGCGATTCTTACACCTGGATTTGCCCCAAATACAGGTTATGCAGAATCTTACGATGGCTATAGTTGGAAGATCATCAAGACAAATCTTTTTAATTTACAAAATAATGACAGCACAAACATAAACAGATGGGACGCAAATTGTGTTATTCCCGAAGCTATTATTAAAGAAGCGGGTATTTACAGAATGTATTACGGCGGATTTAGGGATTCATATGGTATATGGCAAGTTGGATTGGCAGAATCAAGTGACGGAATCAATTGGAATAGGTATTCGGATCCAATATTAAAATCTACTGCTAACGAATATCGTGTTTCTGCCGGTGATATTGTTAAAATTAACGGCGTTTACTTTATGTATTATTCATTTAGCTCTAACCCTCAGACGATGCCCCCCGCACAACTTAATGGAGGAATTTCTTTAGCAATCTCAAATGATGGAAAAACATGGACACGATACAATGGAAATCCTATTTTATCAAATTCTCAAAGTTGGGATGGTAAGGTTTATTACCCCTCCGTTATTGTCGAGAACGATAGATACGATATGATTTTTATGGATGCCAAAGGCACCGGTTTTGGTATGGCTACTTCAAAAGATGGGTACTCTTGGATTCAAACGACTACAAAACCTTTCTTTACTTTAGCTGATACAAAAGGAGGAAAAGCATATGAAGTTGTTTACCCAAGTTGTAGAAAAATTAACAACAAATATTTTCTCTATTATTCCAGCTCTTCTAATAGCGACATGCAAACGAACACCATTAGAGTGGCTGTGAAATAAATCAAGGATTTTTAATTAGTTCAATATTTAGGAGGAACTATGAAAAAGCAAAACACAGTCTTACTTTTTTCTTTGATGGTATTATTTTCAAGTTTGATCATTCCACAATCAAGCACATTTACCATCGAAGCATACAAGCAGTTTCTTTCCACACATCAAAATATGGATGCGGGACAGCTTTTACAAATGCATAACGCCGGAACATTTCTCAATCAAATCCCGCAGCAAACACAAACCGCGCTGTACCTCGATAGCATCGCAATCAAATATCAATTAACTCCTTATGAAAAATCGCTGATTGAGAAAAACGGTTTTATGGTTACGGAGCGGTTGAAAACTACAACGCTTGGCGATGCGTTAAGAGATATTTTCTACAAAGATTTACCTTTGTTCATTTCTACCGATGCAATCCTTCACTCGCTCCATTTTTCATACGATAAAATTTTGAAGGATGTTGAATTAGGCTATATCATTCCAAAGTTGACCGATATTCTTGACAAACTCCAGCAACAAATTCCAGCGCTTAAAACTCAGTATGCTGCTAAACCGGGAATGACAAAGTCGTTGGAAGATGTTGATCTTTACATCGGATTGGCAAATTTCTTATTAACAGATAAATCGGGTTTTACATTCAGTAAAAATGTTTCCAAAGCCGATTCATTAATTGAAATGATAAAAGCATTAAGAATGGAGCCTGTTGTTTTGTTTTCGGAAAATTGCAGACTGTATGATTTCAGCCAGCTAAAAGTGCGCGGGCATTATACCGATGAGATGCAACCTAAACTTGGAAAATATTTCCAAGCGATGATGTGGCTTGGGAGAACCGAAATTTATTTAGCACCTCCGCGCTCAAAACCAATGGAGTGTAAACCCCAAACAATATCGGATATCCAAAGGCAAATAATTGATGCGCTGCTTATCTCAAAATTGATGAACCTCGCCGGAGTTCAATCTTCATTTGATGAGATTGACGGCATCATTGAATTCTTTGTCGGTAAATCCGATAACGTTACATTAAACAATCTCGCTTATCTTCAAGACAAAGTACAAATAACCGATCCAAGCGAACTGCTTGACACAAACAGAGTAAATGATTTTCAAAATGAGTTGAAGAAAAATGATTTCGCTTACCAAAGAATTTTATCTCAAGTGCTTACTGCAACCGAAGTTGATTCAATCGTTCCGGCTTCTTCATTCCTTTTACTCGGTCAGCGTTTCATTGTTGATTCATATGTTTTTTCTCAAGTCGTTTACGATCGAATAAAATATAATGGCATATTTATTAAAAGAATGCTTCCCAATTCACTTGATGTCCTTTTCGCTCTTGGCAATGATGCTTCTGCGCAGCTTCTTCAAACCGAACTTGAGAAATATCATTATTCAACTAACCTTGCTTCATTGCGTTATTTGATTGATGCCTACACGGATGAGTTCTGGAATAGTTCGATGTATAACAGTTGGTTGAATGCGATCAGAACAATTAATCCGCCGAAGGATCGGGGACAACTTCCATCATTTATGCAGACAGCCGCATACTGGCAATCGAAAATGAATACACAGCTTGCTTCATGGGCACAGCTCCGGCATGACAATCTTCTTTATGCAAAACAATCTTATTCCGGAGTGCCGCTCTGTTCATATCCATTTGTTTATGTAGAGCCGTTTCCAGCTTTTTATAAGAACTTAAAAAGCTATGCATCAATTTCACTGCAGAAATTTCAATCGGTTTCCTTTGGTAAGGGATATTACAAGGAATTTATCGTTTCTTATTTTAACGACTTACTTGCCATTTCTGATACACTTGGAATAATTGCCCAAAAAGAATTGAGTAAAGAAATACTTTCCGATGCTGAAAAACATTTTCTTCAAACAACCCTTTCATTAGCTCTTGAAACTCCGTATGCGCATAGAGAATTTGATGGATGGTTTCCAAGATTGTTTTATTGGACAGGAATAATACAATTCGATCTTGATGAGATAAATCATTTTGTCGTTGCAGACGTTCACACTTCGCCTGCAGATGAAGCCGGGAATTATGTGGGTTGGGTAAAACACGTTGGAACGGGTCCCTTTAATCTCGGTGTTTGGATTGCAAATAACGATGAGAACAAGCCGGTCGCTTTTACTGGTCCCGTTTTAAGTTATCACGAATATACTTCAACAAACTTTTACCGCTTAACCGATGAAGAATGGAAAGAACAATATTTAAGTACATCTCTACGTCCTTCTTTTGTAAATAGTTATTTGGCTGATTCTACCGGGAATACAAAAGGTGATGGACCGATGCTCTTAACTTCAATTGAAAGAAACGATAACCCTGTTTCCGATATGGATTATTTCGTCGCACAGAATTATCCAAATCCTTTTAATCCTTCAACCATAATCAGTTTTACAATTCCCGATGCGATGGCAAACCAGAACGTATCGCTAAAGATTTACAACATCAACGGAGAATTGATTAAAACATTTTTCGAGAAAGATCTTCCCGCCGGAAATTATGTTACCCGTTGGGATGGAACGAATGAAAGTGGTTCAGCCGCACCAAGCGGAGTTTATTTATACAAGCTAACCGCCGGAAATAAATTTGTTTCCGGGAAGATGAGCTTGGTTAAATAATTTTTAAACAAAGAGTGCTTATCAAAAAGCCCGGCAGAAGTCTCCGGGCTTTTTTCTTTCAAGGATAAATTTTTTAAACTTCTTTGATTATAAGATTTAACATAAGACGTATTTGCTCGTTTTTATAAACTAATTATTATAATTTATTACTGAAAATAAACAGAGGTGACAAAGTGAAATCTTTTATTATAAAAATGTTTTATCTTCATTTACTCTTTGCAGGTTTACTTGTTTCACAAAATGATCATGTCTTTAGTAAACATTACAACTCCCCTTCAACAGATTCTCTAATTACAAGTTTAGTCTCAGAGATAAACATGGATTCAATCAGAAGCCACATCCAATCTTTACAAGACTTTAAAACACGTATGACCTTAGCGCCAAATAAAGACTCCGTTGTGAATTGGCTAGTGAACAAATTTAAGAGCTTTGGCCTAACGGATGTTGAAATTGATACTTCCACGAGTACATTTCCGGTATGGCCATTTGGGGAAGACCGTGTTCCCAATTTGCAAAAAAATGTCGTTGCTACTTTAAAGGGAACTGTTTATCCAAACGATGTATTTGTTATTGGAGGACATTATGATTCACATAACAACATTGAGGATCCGATGATCAGCGCCCCTGGGGCCGATGACAACGCGAGCGGAGTATCATCTGTTCTGGAATGTGCCCGTACAATAATGAAAAACGGATATAAACCGAATGCCACTATTAAATTTGTTGCGTACGATGGTGAAGAAGGGGGCTCCCCCTCCGGTAGCGATTGCTTTGCAAAAAAAATTCTTGGTGAAGGGAAACAAGTTATTTTATCAATAACCAGTGATGTTATCGCTAACTCAACTCAACCTTTAAGCAATAGTTTGGTGTCAATTTTTTATACCCCAAGTGACTATCCTTTATATATAAATCTTGCGAAATCAGCCGCACCAAGTGTTTCGGTTCTTAGTCTAGACGTTAGCCCTGATAGAGTAGGGAACGACAACGAAGAGTTTGGAAGGAATAAAATACCTACAATTGATTTTATGGAAGAAGAATTTAGTAGATTTTGGCATACTTCGAATGATCTTGTCGAAAATCTTAATATGGAATACTGCACTGAAGTTGTTAAAATTACTTGTGCAACATTAATATCGGCAATCGAATCAAATGTACTTCCCAAACCTATATATAAATTTACTGCCCAACCGAAACTACATTCTATAGAATTGAATTTGAGTACTTATACAAATGGAGGAATCCAATACGGATTTAACCTTTACAGAGGTTTAACTCAGCAAGGAGAAAAAACAAAAATAAACTCCGAAGTAATTAAAGACACATCTTATATTGATAATACTACACAAGACGGAATTTATTATTTTTACGAAGCTAAAACTGTTGATAGTTCGGGTATAGAAACTAATTATAATAAAACAGCGTGGGCACGAGCCATCTCTTTAGATCAAGGTGTTCTGGTGGTTGATGAAACGGTAGACGGAACGGGAGTAATTGGTTATCCATCAGATGAACAAGTTGACTCTTTTTATACTCAGTTACTTCCTAATTTTAATAAAAGGGATTATGACGTAACGAAAGATGGGGATATAACTTTATCAGACCTTGGCGCGTTCTCTACGGTTCTCTGGCATGGCAATGATTATTCAAATTTGCTCGCTTATAAGAATATTGAGGATATAAAAAAATATTTGGCGTTTGGTGGTAAATTATTACTTGACAGTTATGTTCCTTCAAAAACCTTAACAGGTAATTTGCTCTACAAAGTTGACTACTCTCCAGGAGACTTAATGTACGACGTCTTCAAGATTAAGGGAGTTGAAAGAAAGCCTAATACTTTTTTCTTCGGGGCACAACCACTTGATCCCACTTATAACTTATTGGAAGTTGATACCACCAAAACAAAATCTAACTATAATTTTCATATAAATACTATTGAAAGTATTTCCGCAGCCCCTGGCGCAAAAGCAATATATACCTATAATACCCGATATGATTCCGCAACTACACAAGGAAGTATGAAAGGAATGCCGGTAGGAGTGGAATATCTTGGTGCTGATTACAAAGTAATAACACTAAGCTTTCCCCTTTATTATATGACGCAGGAGCAGGCACAGGCGTTAGTGCAGGATATTATGCTTAATAAGTTTAACGAAGTAACGGCAGTAAAAAGTGAAGATGTGAAGATTTTACCTACGGAATATTTTTTATACCAAAATTACCCGAATCCGTTTAATCCAATAACTAAAATAAAATTCTCCATACCTTCTAGCGAGAGTGTAAATTACGTTTTCGTACAATTAAAAGTCTTCGATATTCTTGGAAAAGAAATATCCACACTGGTTAATGAAAAGAAAAATGCCGGTTCATATCAAGTTGAATTTAATTCTCATAATTTACCAACCGGCGTTTATCTCTACAGATTATCGGCAGGAAACTTTGTCTCGACAATGAAAATGATTCTAATGAAATAATTTTTGAGTAAAGAGCGCTTATCAAAAAGCCCGGTAGAAGTCTCCGGGCTTTTTTCTTTTTAAAGATGACTTTTACAATTGGAAGAGTTAATTTCGCGAAACAAATAACTTTTTAATAATCGATTACACTTCACCTATAAAATGAATTTTACTTATGCGTATTGATAGAATGCTTGGAATTGTTGTCGTCCTTCTCAACAGAGATAGAATAAGCGCAAAGTCTCTCGCAGACCGTTTTGAAGTTTCTGTGCGGACAATCTACCGCGACATTGAATCTATTAACCTGGCGGGAATTCCGGTTGTGGCTTATGCCGGCAACAATGGCGGATTTGGCATCATGGAAAACTACCGGCTTGACAGGCAAGTCTTAACACTGCAAGATATGACTTCCATCCTCACCGCGCTGAAAGGGGTAAGTCCAACTTTTGAAAATAACGATCTCGAAAATGTAACGGAGAAAATTCTCAGTCTGGTGCCGGACAATAAAATGGATATACTGAAACAAAAGTTTGAAGAACTTTGCATTGATATTTTGCCGTGGGGATTAAAACAAAAACCAAAAGAATATTTAAAGGAAATCCAACCGGCAATCTCACAAAAAAAACTTATTAGTTTTGATTACATGAACATGAAAGGAGAATTTGCCAACCGGACTGTTGAACCAATGACATTGGTTTACAAAGGTTACGCCTGGTATCTCTTTGCATTCTGTAGAACAAAGAATGACTATAGAATTTTTAAGTTGATAAGAATGAAAAACTACATTGTACAAGAAGAAGAATTTGAGCGTAAGAATCAATCTTACCATGAGTACATGAAGAAATCTATTGATGAGAGCAAACTCGTAAATCTTGTCCTTCGCTACGCGCCAAAATTAAAAACTCAAGTTGAAGAATATTTTGAAGACGACAATATTGAATACAACAGTGACGGCAGCATGATCGTACGAATTGCTTTGCCGGATGATAATTGGCTCCATTCAACTATTCTAAGTTCCGGTGAACATGTGGAAGTTCTTGAACCGGCTTCTCTAAGAAAAATTATAAAAGAAAAAGCGGAAAAAATTCTTCGTGTTTACAAACATGACATACAGCTGTCACAACCCTAAGTTAAGTTTGAACCGTCAATAACAAACAACTTAGGAGAAATAAAAATGGAAATGAAATTTTGTCACTCGTGCGGAATTATTCTTGATGGAAATATCGCCAAAGAAGTCGCACCGGATCTTTGCGGTTATTGTGCGGATGAAAAGGGGAATCTGAAACCGAAAGAGGAAGTCCAGAAAGGTGTAGCTGAATGGTTGAAATCTTTTGCGCCGAAACAAGGCAATGCTGATTTTATGAAACGCGCTGAAAATTACATGAACGCAATGCCTGCCTGGGCGAAAGAATAATGGAGGAAAAGATTATGTCATTCAAATATGAAATTAAAGAACAGAAAGTTCAATCAACAGCATCAATAAGAACAAGAACTTCGCTAAGCAAATTGCCGGATGTAATACACAAATCTTATGAGGCGATTGAAAAACATCTTGCAAAAACCGGTGGAACAAA